>NZ_JBMDWJ010000086.1:0-7504 GCF_048595215.1 Siphonobacter sp. | reverse complement strand
TGACCGTATAATTGCTGACTGACTGCTTCGTATTTGTCGCCCTTACTCCAGCGGGGACGAGTCGCACGGTTCGCAATCAGACGTGCCACATAGGCGTAGGTCTGGCAATATTTGAGTAAGTACGGATAACTAATCGAGTCCGGATTGTCACTGACCTGATGGTAGAATTTAAATAAACCGGCATCAAACTTAGTGAAGCCTGGAGCAAACGTCGGGGCAGGTACGCCCTTGGCGGCAAAGCTGACGTTGTCCGAGCGGTCAAAGAGTCCCTGCTCGGGGGCGGGGTCGGCATTCACCTTCAATCCAAACGCCGCCGCGGCGGTTTCAAATTCGGTTTGCGTACCCGTACGCTCCAAGCCAATGACGGTAACCAGCGTCGTATCATTATAACCCGCACCGTCACAATTCAGGTTATAAACGCAGGATTTCATGGGCACGAGTGGGTGTTCGGCGTAATACTTACTACCCAAAAGCCCGAGTTCTTCGCCCGTAAAGTTTAAAAACAGAATCGAGCGTTTAGGCTTTACGCTGGTAAGCGTCTGGGCGGCACTGAGTACGGCTGCCGTTCCGAAGGCATTATCGCGGGTTCCGTTGAAGATACTGTCAGCGGCCGTAAAGGTACCGCCCCCGTTTTTACCCGTACCTACGTGATCGAAGTGGGCGGATAAAACCACGTATTCCTGCTTTAGAACCGGGTCCGTACCTTCTAATACGGCGGCTACGTTAAAGGAGCGGATCGCCTGTTTGTTCTGACTGGGCGTTTGACCGGAGAGTTGTTTCACTTGATCGCGGTTGAAACCTTTAGCTGCTTTTCCGCCAAGCCATAAGTGGGGTAGTGAGGCGGGCGAAGTACCGTCCGCGGCTAAACGGACTTGCTCCCGTCCGAAATAATTGGCTACGCTCATCCAGGGCAGCTGCGGTGGTAGGACTTCAATCAAAGCCAGGGCTCCGTGCTGAGCCGCGATCTTTGACTTTTGCTCAGCCGATTCAAAACCTTCCATGGGTGATTTGGCATCGGCCGTTCCAAACTGAGCAACGACAATTTTTCCTTTCACGTCGAGGCCCTGGTAATCGTTTTCCAGACCATAGGCCGCAAAAACGACAGGAGCCTGCTGGAACGAGGCCGACTCACCCGAAAAGCTGATGAAATGCTCTTTTACTTTTAACGTATCACCGCCGTAGGTCAAATAACCCTGACTGCCGGGCGTTACCCGTTCGAGGTTTACCGTTTGCAGGTAATCTTCGCCAGCCGGTTTAAGTCCCAGACTGCGATAGTATTCAGCCAGGTAGCGGGCCGCTACATTATTAGTTATTTCACCCGTACGCCGACCCAACATTTCATCCGCAGCCAAAAAGCGAACGTGTTGGCCGACCGTAGCTTCCTTGAGGGCGAATTCGGGCAAGGCTTTGGTTGGGGTAGCGGCTTTGGATTTTTTGGGTGTTTGTGCCTGTAAAGAGGCACTCGCCAGCACGCCGCAAAGGGCCGCCTGAAGCAAAAATTTCATTCGGTGTTCTGTTAGGTTCTTGCCTTTAAGCCAGGTAGACGCTCTTTGTGACAGCTTACCGTTCCTGAAAAGGGCTTTCATATCTGCTAAATTGCTTGAAAAGTTTGGCCTGTACGTGCCATTTATCAAAAAACCGCACAAAATCACGAACATTTCGTGCGTAGCGACGTTTTTTGTAGGTCTTAACTGCATTGCATCACATGAAAAAAGCACTTCTCACCCTCCTTGTTCTCTGCGTTGCCTTCGTAGGCTTTGCTCAAAACCAACCCCAGGACAAGTCGAAACGTCCCAGCCCTCCGGCTCAGGCAATGGGCAAAGTCAACGGAAAAACCATTACCATTGATTATTCGCAGCCTTCCGTAAAAGGCCGCGACGTATGGGATAAAAGCGGAAAAATAGCTCCCTACGGTCAGGTATGGCGTACGGGTGCCAACGAAGCCACCACCTTTGAAACCTCAGGCGATTTGAAAGTGGAAGGTAAAAAACTGCCCGCGGGTAAATACGGCCTATTTACCATTCCCGGGGAAAAGGAGTGGACCATTATCTTTAATAAGACGGCCCAGCAGTGGGGTGCTTACGAGTACAAGCAAACCGATGACGTGTTACGGGTAACGGTACCCGCACGCAAGGCTCCACAAATGACCGAGAAGTTTACCATCAACGTGGCTAACTCCGGTACCGTTAGTATGGCTTGGGCGAATACGCTGGTGGATTTTAAAGTGAAATAAGATTTTCGTAATGTCCCCAAAAGGTCGTCTTAGTCAAGGCGACCTTTTTTGATGGCCTATCCTCAGAACAGTGGCGAAAATGATCTACGCTTTATCCTTTCGCAAGTACACCATAGACTTCTTAGAACCCCTAATACCCAGCGATTTACCCGCCGGATAGAGTTCTAAGAGGATTAATTAACTGAAAAACTGAACTTTAGTTAGATTTTAAAAAAATTAAATATTTTTTCTCTTTAAGTATTAAATTAATTGAAATTTAAGATTACTTTTGACCTAAGCTTCTTATGAGGCCAGACTCATTACACGGTTTAACCTGAACTATTGTCGAGTTGTCCTAGAGGCCAGATTATTCCGCCCATATCTGCTTCTGTTCTTAGTACCCGTACGTTTTCTTGCTCAAGTTGCCCCTTGTGCTATTTATGTTTAGCTGTTAGTCCTAGCTCCGCCAGATCGAGACTACCTGAAAAGTAGTATAGAAGCAAGTGTAGTCAAAGGAAGGATTAGCTCTGAATCTACCTTCAAGAAACGTACTCTTCATGGACTTAAGAAGTAAATCCCCCTTGAGCCATACCAGTAGCGTAAGCGATTGCCCTAGAAACAGAGGCTTGGTCTTTTGGATCCCGCTTTCTTGTCCTTCTAGTGGTTGTCCAATACAAAACATTGAAGCATTGCTAAATGGAAGTACACGTACGTATGCGTGAACGGGCCCAGGGCTTCGTTTGCACGTATAACTTGTAGCGTGAGCACTTCCTGGCTATTGCTATGTCCCTTTCGTTAGCTGCCGTAACGGGCAGAAAACGACTTGTATCCGCCACCATGCCGTACGAAACCGCGTGCAGTTTCCCCTAGGGAAGCCCACCCACGCCCTGCCCGAAGCTCAGCTTGTAACGCTGGAGCGATGGTCAGCGTATGCCCCTTTTGATATTCCAATCCCTTACGAACCCAATCCCGTCGATTGACCCAAGTTTATGGAAACGCCCGCTACCGCTTATGAAGTCTATCAGGTTATTGATCCTGAGCAATCCAAACTTTGGACGGCCGTTCGACGCTACCTGAAAAGTTGGCCTTGGTTTGTACTGTCTGTGGCTTGTGCCCTAGGTCTGGCCTATATCTACCTGCTTTATCAAGCCCCCATTTATCGGGCCAAAGCCAGCTTGCTGGTAAAGGATGAACAGAAAGGAGCTGCCAATGATGACATGCTCAAAGGTTTGGACATTTTCGGTCAGCAAAAGCTCGTGGATAATGAAATCGAGATTTTGAAATCATATACCCTCATGGATGAGGTGGTCGATAAGCTGGATCTGGATATACGGTATTTGGTGGAATCAAACTTTGGCAAACGGGAGATTTATGATTTGGTACCCGTACACGTGGTCATCGAGCGTCCCAGTGAGTCGATCCCTAGTAACCCCTTACAACTGACTTTTCCCGGAGATAATCGCGTAGCCATTGATGGCGTCGAATATCCCCTCAATAAAAGCGTTCAAACGCCTTACGGAAAGCTACGGCTTATTCCGGCCTGGACGCCCTTGAAAGCCATGCCTGAACTGGAAGTACACGTGCTGTCCCGGGAAGAAGTGGTAGAAAACTACTTGAGTCAGTTAACGGCTGATACCAAAAGTAAACAGTCTACGGTCATTGAACTAAGCATCACCGACCCGGTTCCCGCAAAAGCGAAAGCCATTTTGAATGGCCTGATTGAAGCCTATAATGCGGCGGCCATAAGTGATAAAAATAAAACGGCATCGAATACGCTAAGCTTTCTCGACGAACGCCTGGGCTTGGTGTCGGGCGAGTTGGAAACGGTTGAAAAAGATGTTGAATCCTATAAGAGTAGGCATGGCATTACGGATCTGAGCGTTCAGGCCGAAAAATTCTTGCACGGCGTTCAGGAAAACGATTCCCGATTGAACGAAATCAATATTCAACTGGGAACGCTGGGTGATATTGAGCGGTATTTGGATTCGCGGGGTAAAGACCGCAGTGGAGCTCCTTCCACGCTGGGTTTGAATGATCAGGTACTCTTGGGATTAATCGGCCAAGTATCTGAACTCGAACTAAAGCGGGAGCAACTCCTGCGGACTTCCAATGAGATGAACCCCCTATTGCAAATTATGGAGAGTCAGATTCGCAACGTGAAAGCCAATATTCGGGATAATGTGCAGACCATGCGTACCATGCTGGTCACTTCAAAATCACAAATGCTGGCCACCAATTCTAAAATGGAAAGGGTACTACGCGGCATTCCCCGTAAAGAGCGTCTGTTACTCGATATTTCTCGTCAGCAGGCCATCAAAAATGACCTCTATACCTTCTTACTCAAGAAACGGGAGGAAACGGCGGTAACGCACGCAGCTACGATTGCCGATAGCCGGACGGTCGATGCGGCCCGTAGTGGCAAGTTACCGATTCAACCCGTCAAGCGGAACGTGTACATGGCCTTTGCCCTGTTAGGCTTCCTGTTGCCCATTGGCTTTATCTACGGTCGGGACTCGGTTAATAACCGCGTCATGCAACGCAACGATGTGGAAGGCTTGACGCAGATTCCCATTCTGGGAGAAGTCGTTAACAGTAAAGGCGGCGGCGGACTCGTCATTGCAGATCGGTCCGTACTCAGCGAGCAAATCCGGTCCCTACGTACGAACTTACAATTCTTAAAGTCGGCTACGGATAGTCAGGTGCTCTTGTTTACCTCCAGCATCAGCGGGGAAGGTAAATCGTTTGTATCCTTGAACCTGGGAGCGAGCTTAGCCTTGGTGAATTATCCAACGGTGATTTTAGAAATGGATTTGCGTCGTCCGCAGTTGCAGAAGAGTTTGGATTTAAATCATACCGTAGGTATTTCCAATTACCTCATTGAAGAGGCTACGCTGGATGACGTCTTGTACGAAATCCCGGGATATACTAATTATTACATTATTCCTAGCGGTCCCATTCCGCCCAATCCTTCGGAGCTTCTCAGTAGCCCACGGCTCAAGCAACTCTTTGACGAGTTACGGCAGCGGTTTACGCATATTCTCGTCGACTCCCCACCCATTGGGCTAGTCACGGATGCTCAGTTGATTGCTACCTATGCGGATGCAACGATGTATCTGGTACGGCAGGATGTAACTCCTAAAACGTACTTGAAGACGCTCGATACGTTGTACCGCGAACAGCGTTTCCAAAAGCTGAATATCATTCTTAACGGTATGGGTAAGAACAAACGGGATTCGGCCTATTATCAATATGCCTACAGTCCCAAAGAACTTCAGAAATTATCCTAACCTCCGCTAGAGGAACGCACGAAGTCAGGTAACGTATGTAGCGAAGCGTTAGACGCTGATCGCTCCTGAATTGAACTACTGTATGCCAGGAAAAGGGTAGGTAGTGCCGGATTCGTCCGTGCACTACTTCCACCCGCTTTGTCCAGCGGAACTGCCCCTGATGGCGATTACCTCCCATTCTACTAACACACCTGAAAACATGAGCTATGTAGAACCTGTATTCACTGTTCCTAAACTACGTCTGAAACCCAAACCAGTACCCGCATCACCACCTCTACCCGACTGGGGGAAACGGGTCTTTGATGTGCTGATGGCCGGACTAGTTATAACAATGGTTCTCTCCTGGATGATACCCCTGATTGGTATTTGGATAAAGCTTTCTTCGCCGGGTCCGATCTTCTACATTCAACGACGAACCGGTCGGCGAGGACGTCACTTTAAGTGTTTGAAGTTTCGCACCATGCGGTACCAGGTCAATGCTCCCTTTAGTCAGGCCATTCCCAACGATCCACGCGTAACCAGCGTAGGCAAGTTCCTCCGCAAGACGAATCTGGATGAGATGCCGCACTTTTTAAACGTGCTCTGGGGAGACATGAGTATTGTAGGACCCCGGCCGCACGCCCTGGAGCACGATGCTCAGTACTGGGATCTGGTTCCTGACTACGCCGTTCGTTACCTCATCAAGCCCGGTATCACCGGTTTAGCCCAAAGCCGCGGCTATCGCGGGGAGGCCAATCTGTTGCAGATGAAACATCGCTTGAAATTGGATCAATGGTACATAAAAAAGCAGTCGCCCGGCTTGGACGTGAAGATTTGCTGGTGGACCGTACAGAAAATGATCCAAGGCGACGAAAAAGCTCACTGATTTGTTTATCTCTAAATCGCCCGTATGGACGTATCTAGTAAAATTTATGTAGCCGGCCATCGAGGGATGGTGGGTGGGGCCATTATCCATCATTTACAACAGCAGGGCTATCGTAAACTTCTGAAACGTAGTTCGGTAGAACTCGATTTGCGTAATCAGGCAGCAGTAAATCGTTTCTTTGCTCAGGAGCAACCCGAGTATGTGTTTCTTGCGGCGGCTCGCGTCGGGGGACTTTCTGCCCATGATACCTACCGGGCGGAGTTTCTTTATGATAACTTAATGATTGAGGCCAACGTCGTGCACGCGGCTTATCAATACGGGGTGAAAAAACTGTTGTTTTTGGGGAGCAGCTGTATGTATCCCCGCTTGGCTGCTCAGCCCGTAAAGACGGATTATTTGCTGCAAGGCCCCCTGGAACCGCTTACTGAATCCTACGCCGTAGCTAAAATCGCGGGGCTTAAGCTTTGCCAGGCCTACCGCGATCAGTACGGAGCGAATTTCATAACGGCCGTACCCACAAATGTATACGGACTAGGAGATAATTACCACCCGCAAGAGGCCCATGTATTGCCGGCATTAGTGCATCGGTTTCACCAAGCTACCTTAGCGGGTACCCCTTGCGTGAACGTCTGGGGAACGGGTACGCCCCGCCGGGAATTTCTCTTTGCCGATGATCTGGCCGATGCTTGCGTGTATCTCATGCAGCATTACCAAGGTCGGGAGCCCGTGAACGTGGGTACGGGAGAAGGCATAAGTATTCGGGAGTTGGCTGAGTTGGTAAAAACCACGGTCAGTTATCCGGGTGAGATTGACTTCGACTTCGCCCAACCCGATGGAGCCCCACGAAAACTCCTTGATGTGTCGGTCCTACACGCGTTGGGCTGGCGGCATCGAACCGCATTAAAAGAGGGTCTGCGAATCACCTACCAGGATTTTCTTGGAGCACACCTTAATGCTAGGACTGCGTATCCAGTGACCTATTAACTTATTCTTTCTTTCTTTCAATGAAGACGGCATTAATTACGGGCGTGAACGGCCAAGACGGAGCATATCTGTCGGAGTTACTGTTAGAAAAAGGGTACCTGGTGCACGGCGTGAAACGCCGGGCGTCTTTGATCAACACCGAACGGATCGATCATT
>NZ_JBMDWJ010000085.1:0-10496 GCF_048595215.1 Siphonobacter sp. | reverse complement strand
GAAAAACTGCTGAACGGCCTCTTGGTTACGCAGATCCAGCTCTTTCGAGCCGCGGAGGGCGAAATTAGTGAAGCCCTCCTGCTGGAGTTTGCGAAGAATGGCCGAGCCAACCATGCCCCGATGGCCAGCAATATAGATTTTTGCGTTTTTTTCCACGATAGTCAACGATTATAATTGGCGGGAAGAGTTACATTTTTCTGCAAAAAACGAAAACTTTCCTATCTCTGCGTAATTCTTTCGCATTTTTGTATTAGATAATCAGCACGTTAAGAAAATAATTCCCGGACGTCTGCGTTCCAACCCCTGTAGAATCTATGCGTATGAGCGTTGATACAACGATAACTAAAATCTCCAGCTTCTGGTTTGTCGCCGGATTGTGCGTGTGTTTAAGTCAGACGACTTTTGCTCAGAGCGATTCCGCATTTACAACTAGTAAAAAGCCCCTGATTGAGAAAAGTGGCCGCAAAACGATTCTGGACGAACTGAGCGAAAAAAAGAATAAAATCAAGGATGCGTTCAGTAGTAAAGAAAATCTGAAGAAAGCCGCTCTGGAAGGGGTATCGGCTAGTGCAGGCATTAGTTCCCCGCTGGGTGAACTCAATAGTGATGGATTACCGGCCGATCTGGGATTGAAAGTATCGCACCGAAACAAAAAGAGCGGAAAAAAGAAAATCAACAAATTCGCGGCCAGCGAGTATGAGGGCGTTCCTATTACCCATATTACCAATCGACTGGGATCAGGCGAACGCGTGACCATTGAAGAGTTTTTTGTACTTAAAACCTACCAAGCTCCCAGCGTCTACGTTCGCGACATTCACTGGTTTGATTACCGGGCACACCGGATCCTGACGACTCTGATCAAAGACAAGGAATACGCCCAGATTCTGCACGGACCCTATCGACGATTCCGGGGGGAACACCTGGAAGAAGAGGGGTATTATTATATGGGCACTAAACACGGTCGCTGGGAAAAGTACGGGAAGGATGTGGACGGAGATGAAGGACTGACGGATAAACAGATCTATGAGAAAGGTTTTCCCAACGAATCGGTTATTACGTATTACGACGCGGGCCAAACCAAAATTAAGGAAGTAATTCCCAAGATGCACGGGAAGTACACGGGCCTGTATCGTTCGTTTTACGAGGGAGGACAGCTCAAGGAAGAGGGGACCCTGGATGATTCCGTACGCGTGAAACTTTGGCGGGAATACCATCAGTTTGGTTCGGGGGGTCGTACTAAACGGGATATTCAGTACGGAAAAGACAAGTACGAAGCCATGGAAGGCACGGTGCTGCGGGAGTATGACAACCGGGGCAAACTGGTCTACGAAAACAAAAACAAGGCTAACAAAGAGGAGGAAGTAGAAGGCGATCGTTTCTAGAAACAGCCCTGGGTGGTACGCCAATTTAGCCCTGATTGAAAGTAAGCGGATACAGTTCTGAGGCTAAAAATCAACTCGTGGGAGAGCGGGAAGCCCGGAACAAAGCCCGATTTTACCCATAGAAACCCTTAAATATTCACGAAAGTAGGCTGTTCTGGAAAAAATGATTTTTCTACCGTTGTAAAAATCAGCAGATTGGCCTAACTTTGCGAGCCTTTTTGACAGAGATGAGTAATCCAAAGGAATTACGTCCATACGATATTGATATTCTCCAGCTCGAAAACAAGCATTACGACTTTCATTTCGAGGGAGGTAACGAATTTTTCGCTGCTCTGGATCAGAATCTGATTTCAAAAGGAGCTTTTAAAGCGAAAGTAGGTCTGGACAAATCGTCCACGATGCTGCAACTGAGTTTTGACATTGCCGGTAGCTACGAACTCATCTGTGACCGCAGTCTGGATCCTTTCGAGGAACCATTTCAGACCAAGGAAAAGCAGATTCTGAAGTTCGGAGATAAGGCAGAGCAAATATCTGATGAAATTGAAATCATTCCTTGGGAAACGGCTACAGTAAACCTGGCCCGCTTTCTATTTGATTTCATCGGCTTAACCGTCCCCATGAAAAAGCTGCATCCCCGGTTCCGTACCGTGGCGAGCGATGAAGAGGACGAAGAAGCTACCACCGAAATTCTGGTATACTCATCGGCTAAGCCCGACGAAAATGCCGAACCCGAGGTAGATCCCCGCTGGGAAGCCCTAAAAAAGTTGAAAAACGGTTCGAAAGGATCCTGATTTCAGCCCCGGTTAACGCGTATTCATATCGATCAATAGCTAACAAACGGCCGCCTGTAGCGGCTCATAATTAAGAACAACATGGCACACCCTAAACGCCGTCACTCCAGCACCCGTCGTGACAAACGCCGGACTCATGATAATCTGACCGTAAAACAACTGGCAACGGATGCTACTACGGGCGAGGTACACCTGTACCACCGGGCTCACGTACACGAAGGAAATCTGTACTACCGCGGTAAAGTGGTAGTTGAGAACTACAAAGCCAACGCCTAAGTACGGGCGTTAGAAATGGTTAATTGCTGGGTATTCATTGGAGATGAGAGGTTTGACCACTCCGGTCAACTTCTACCGGTGAACTATCGGCAATTAACCATTTATTTTTTTGGCGAATCCCTTAATTTTGCCCGCCACCAAAATTGGTTACCTGGATGAAGATTGCTGTTGATGTTATGGGGGGTGATTTTGCCCCAAAAGCGATTGTAGAAGGAGCATTGCTGGCTGCTAATGAATTAACCGAGCAAGTTCGAATCGTATTGATTGGAAACCAGGCGGATATTCAGGAAGTCTTAGGTGAACGAACGTTACCCGCTACGATCGAAATTGTACATACCACCGAAGTGATTGCCATGGGCGAGCATCCTACCAAGGCCCTTTCTCAGAAGCCCAATTCCAGCATTGGAGTTGGGTTTAAACTTTTGAAAGAGCGGGTTGTAGATGCTTTCTGCTCGGCTGGCAATACGGGAGCGATGCACGTAGGGGCTCTCTTTAGCGTGAAAGCTGTTGAAGGACTCATTCGGCCTGCTATCGTGGGCTTTGCTCCGCAGGTTTCGGGTAAAATGGCCGTTTTGCTGGACATTGGTGCCAATGCCGACTGCAAGCCCGAAATGCTTGAACAGTTCGGTGAAATTGGGTCCCTGTATGCACAGTATACCCACGGTGTCGATAATCCCCGCGTAGCCCTGGTGAATATTGGTGAAGAAGAACAGAAAGGATCACTCGTAGCTCAGGCGGCTCATCAGTTAATGAAAGCCACCAAGAAGTACAACTTTATCGGTAACCTCGAAGGGAAAGAGCTGTTTACGGATAAGGCGGATGTGATTGTTTGTGATGGATTTACCGGAAACGTCATTTTAAAAATGGGCGAATCCATTTACGATATTCTTAAAAGCCGGGGTGTGGACGACGAATTTGTCAACCACATGAATTACGAAGCTGCGGGTGGAAGCCCTATTCTGGGTGTCAATGGAAACGTCATTATTGCTCACGGTATTTCTTCCCCGCTAGCGATTAAGAGTATGATTCTATTAGCCAAACGGCAAGTCGAATCAGACGTATATACGAAGATCAAGCAAGCGTTAAGTTAGCAAAGTGAGCACGAATCCGCCGACGTATGGGCAGTGGCTTCGTGCTTTTTTGCTTTAGAATACACTATGAAAATCACTGCAGCGATCACGGGCGTTCACGGATACGTGCCTGACTACATATTGACGAATGAAGAACTTTCGACAATGGTAGATACTTCAGACGAATGGATTACGAGTCGTACGGGCATCAAGGAGCGTCATATTCTCAAAGGCGAAGGACAAGGGACTTCGGTCATGGGCATTGAAGCAGTGAAGGGCTTACTGGCCAAAACGAATACGAAGCCGGACGAAATAGATTTGTTGCTGTGTGCAACGGTTACTCCCGACTACGTATTTCCTTCAACGGCCAATCTGATTGCAACGGCTTGTGGTCTGGGTCACGTACCCAGCTTCGATTTAGGAGCGGCCTGCTCGGGCTTTGTCTATGCACTGACTATCGGATCTCAGTTCATCGAAACCGGGAAATACCGCAAAGTCATTGTCGTAGGAGCTGATAAGATGTCATCCATCGTTGATTATCAGGATCGGACGACGTGTGTGCTGTTCGGTGACGGAGCCGGAGCTGTTTTGCTCGAACCCAATGCCGATGGATATGGTATTGTAGACTCGAAAGTTTACTCGGATGGAGCTGGCGTGCAACACCTCTACCAAAAGGCGGGAGGGAGCAAGTATCCACCCACGCTGGAAACGGTACAGAACCGCGAGCACTTTGCCCGTCAGGAAGGTCAGGCCGTATTCAAATTCGCCGTGGTTCGAATGGCCGAAGTAGCCGCCGAAATCATGGAGCGAAATCAATTGACCAGCGAAGAGATTGCCTGGCTGGTACCTCACCAAGCCAACAAACGCATCATTGATGCGACGGCTCAACGCATGGGCATTGGACCCGAAAAGGTAATGCTCAATATTCATAAGTACGGTAATACCACCGCAGCTACCATTCCGCTGTGTTTATGGGATTACGAAAGCCAACTCAAGAAAGGCGACAATCTGGTACTGGCTGCCTTTGGCGGTGGGTTTACCTGGGGTGCCGCTTTGGTAAAGTGGGCGATCTAACTTTCGGTACGCATCTTTCCTGATGTTTATCAGGCTTTGAATACGAAGAAAGTAGCCAGCAGAAATCCTGGCTACTTTTATTATCAAATACCCTGGTTCCGTTCCACAGAATATCCGTCTGGAACCCAGCAACTCAAGCATTCAAAAATTCTCCTTCATGGCAACGACCGCAGACATCAAAAACGGCCTGGTCATTAATTACAATAATGACCTGTTCCAAATTGTTGAATTCTTACACGTGAAACCCGGTAAAGGCCCCGCTTTCGTACGTACGAAATTGCGGAACCTCACAACAGGTCGGGTTATTGATAACACGTTCAACTCTGGCGTAGCAATTTATCCAGTACGGGTAGAACGTCGTACATTCCAGTTTCTCTACAAAGACGAAACGGGTTTCAACTTCATGGATAACGAAACATTCGATCAGATTACGCTGGATGGAAAACTCGTGGAAGGTGCTGATCTGATGAAAGAAGGCCAGAACGTTGAAATTCTGATCAACACGGAAACGGAGGCTCCCTTGACGCTGGAATTACCTCCTTTTGTTGAACTGGAAGTAACCTACGCCGAGCCCGGTATCCGCGGGGATACGGCCAACTCCCCCAAGAAACCCGTAGAAGTAGAAACGGGTGCTAAAATCATGGTACCGCTTTTTATCGAACAAGGTGAGAAAATCCGGATCGATACCCGTACCTACGATTACGTAGAACGCGTGAAGTAATACCGTCCGTCGGCCGGTACGCGTCGACTCTTCAAGACCGAAAATTCATTCACAATGGAAACCAAAGACATACAACATCTACTTGATTTCATCGCCCAATCCGGATTGGACGAAGTAAACATTGAAACGACTGACCTGAAAATCAGCGTGAAGCGTTACGCGGGTGTAGCAGCTCCCGTGGCGGCTCCAGCTCCCGTAGCAGCCCCCGTAGCCGCTCCGGCTCCCGTAGCTACTCCGAGTGCTCCGGCGGCTCCAGCCCAGCCTGCAGCGGCGGCGGAAGCTTCCAACCTGATTACGGTTAAATCACCCATGATCGGTACGTTCTACCGGGCGGGTAGCCCCGATGCTCCGGCATTCGTGGAAGTCGGTACGGAAATCAAACCCGGTAAAGTAGTTTGTGTGGTTGAAGCCATGAAACTTTTCAACGAAATCGAGTCAGAAGTATCCGGCCGTATCGTGAAAGTACTGGTTGAAAATGCCACGCCGGTAGAATACGACCAGCCGCTGTTCTTAGTTGAACCTGTGTAAGTTAGTTTTCTGTTTTCAGTCGTCCGTTTTCAGTAGGAACGGACGGTGATTTTATCGAATACAGAAAACCGAAAACTGCAAACTGAAAAGATGTTTAAAAAGATATTAATTGCCAACCGTGGCGAGATTGCCCTGCGGATCATCCGTACCTGTCGGGAAATGGGTATTAAAACGGTGGCTGTATACTCGACTGCCGATCGCGAAAGTCTGCACGTACGTTTTGCGGATGAGGCAGTGTGTATCGGACCTCCGCCAAGTCGCCAGTCTTATTTAAGTATCCCCAACTTGATTTCAGCGGCTGAAGTAACCGGTGCGGACGCGATTCACCCTGGTTATGGATTCCTTTCGGAAAATGCCGAGTTTTCGCAAATCTGCCGCGAATACGGAATCAAATTTATTGGAGCTACTCCCGAGCAAATCAATTCCATGGGTGACAAGGCTACGGCCAAGGCAACCATGAAAGCCGCTGGTGTACCTGTTATCCCCGGTTCCGACGGTTTGCTGGAGTCCCTGGAACAAGGAATCGAGTTAGCCCGTGGCATTTACCCCGTCATCATCAAGGCTACGGCCGGTGGAGGTGGACGCGGTATGCGGGTCATTCGCAGCGAAGAAGAATTCGAAAAAGCCTGGCACGACGCTCGTACGGAATCGGCGGCGGCGTTCGGTAACGATGGTCTGTACATGGAGAAATTCGTGGAAGAACCCCGTCACATCGAAATTCAGATCGTAGGGGATCAGTTTGGTCGGGTATGCCACCTGTCCGAACGCGATTGCTCCATCCAGCGTCGTCACCAGAAACTGGTCGAAGAAACGCCTTCTCCCATCATTACGCCGGAGTTACGGGCGAAAATGGGTGAGGCTGCCATCAAAGGAGCATCCGCCATCGGTTACGAAGGAGCGGGTACCATTGAGTTCCTGGTCGACAAACACGGTAACTTCTACTTCATGGAAATGAACACCCGTATTCAGGTAGAACACCCGATTACGGAAGAAGTAACCGACTTCGATTTGATCAAAGAACAAATCAAAGTGGCCGCCGGTGTGCCCATTTCAGGTCAGAGCTACAGTCCGAAACTGTACTCGATGGAATGCCGCATCAACGCCGAAGATCCCGGACATAATTTCCGTCCGGCTCCCGGCAAAATCACGACGCTACACCTGCCCGGTGGTCACGGCGTACGGATTGACAGCCACGTATACGCGGGTTACACCATTCCGCCGAACTATGATTCCATGATTGCTAAAGTAATCGTAACAGGTCAGAGTCGGGAAGAAGTGATTACGCGGATGAAACGGGCTCTGTCGGAATTCGTTATTGAAGGCGTAAAAACGACGATTCCTTTCCATTTGCGGCTCATGGACGATCCGTCTTTCCAAAGCGGACAGTTCACGACGCAATTCCTCAATGACTTCGATTTCAGCGGACTTTAAGAGTCCACGGCTGTTGATACTGAAAAAGGCTGGAGCGATCCAGCCTTTTTTTATGGCTTGAAAGTCCGCAAACGTGCCGCACTTTCCTGGCAGGTGATCCTATTTTCAGGCTCAACGGTAGCGGGATCGCCCTTCGCAAATTATATTTACAAAATTCCCTACCAAAAAGATAGATTAATGAGCCGGATTAAGTCCATTGCTTCGCTGCAAACCGAAGCTGCCGAACAAGGTAGCAATACCCTCAAACGAAGCCTGAGTTCCTGGAATTTAATTGCCATTGGTATTGGCGTAATCATCGGAGCCGGACTTTTTTCGCTCACGGGTATTGCCGCAGCCAACAATACGGGTCCGGCCGTTGTGCTATCTTTTTTGCTGGCCGCCGTTGGTTGTGCGTTCAGTGCCTTATGTTACGCCGAGTTTGCTTCTATGGTGCCCGTAGCGGGTAGTGCTTATACGTATGCCTATGCCACCATGGGCGAACTTTTCGCCTGGATCATCGGCTGGGATTTAATCCTCGAATACTCCGTAGGAGCAGCAACCGTTTCGATTAGCTGGTCGCAGTACCTGATTAAATTTCTGTCTTCCTACGGTATTCACCTGCCCCCGCAATGGGTACGCGGTCCTTTTGAAGCCGTAACGCTAGCGGATGGTAGTACGGTCAGCGGCATTATGAATGTACCAGCCCTACTGGTCCTTTGGCTCATTACGGCCATTATCATTCGCGGTACAAAAGGATCGGCCTGGGTGAATGGCATCATCGTGGCGATTAAAGTTGCGGTTGTAATCGTGTTTATTGCGTTGGGTATTCAGTACATCAAACCGGAAAACTACCATCCCTTCATTCCTGAAAACACGGGTACTTTCGGCGAATTTGGAGCGAGTGGAATCCTTCGTGGAGCCGGGGTGATTTTCTTCGTATTCATTGGTTTCGATATTGTAGCTGCGATGGCTCAGGAAGCCCGCAATCCCCAACGGACCATGCCCATTGGCATTATTGGGTCTTTGGCCATCTGTACGGTGTTATTCGTGGTCTTTGGCTTTGTCCTTACGGGCATGGCTCATTATACTGAATTTAAAAATAGTGCGGCTCCCATTGCCGTGGCGATCGAAAAAACGCCGTATCAGTGGCTACAGCAATTGATCATCCTGGGCATTCTGATTGGGTATACCTCCGTAATCCTGGTGGACTTGCTAGGGCAGTCTCGGGTGTTTTACACCATGAGTAAAGACGGACTGCTGCCCAGGGTCTTTTCCAGCCTGCATCCGCGTTTTCAGACGCCCCATAAATCCAATGTTTTACTGTGTACATTCATCAGCTTATTCGCTGGGTTCATGCCCATTCACATCGTGGGTGAAATGGTTAGTATTGGGACCTTACTGGCTTTTGTGATGGTTTGTCTGGGCGTAATTGTCCTCCGAAAACGACAGCCCGAAACGCCTCGGCCGTTCCGTACGCCCTGGGTACCCGTCGTGCCTATTTTGGGCATTCTCACGTGCTTACTGATGATGTTTTCTTTGCCTTTAGATACCTGGATTCGCTTAATTGTATGGCTACTGATTGGCTTTGCGATTTATTTTTTATACGGAAAAAAGCAAAGTAAACTACGCGAAGAATAGAGCTAAATAAGTCTGGTTGAATACGATAGTCAGGCGTTCGTCTTTCCTTTTTTAAAGATCGATAAAAACACGAATGCCTATAAATATGGATCGAATTTTGGTGGTTAAGGTATTGAAAATCAAATATTTACTTAAGTTTGGAGGAATAGGGTAAAGCCTAGCAAATGACTGCATACCTACGGTGTGCGGTTGATACGGGTACTCCTGCTATGGAATTTTATACCTATCTTTTCAAACTTTTTTGACCTACTTCCCGAACTTTCGACCTTATCCTATCGCGTTTACAATGTTACTATCTGTTATTGTTCCAGCTTACAACGAAGAAAAGACAATCCAACGCGTTCTTTCACGATTGGAATCTATTCAACTGTTATCCCCTTTTGAGAAAGAAATTATTGTCATCAATGACTGCTCAAAAGATCAGACGGAACGAGCCGTTACCGAATTTCAAAGTCTGCATCCCAACCTGGATTTGACGTACTTAAAACACGAAGTAAATCAGGGAAAGGGAGCTGCGTTACATACGGGTTTCAGAGCTGCCAAAGGCGATTATATCATTGTGCAGGATGCGGATCTGGAGTACGACCCCGAAGAATTTAATCTACTACTGAAACCAATCATCAATGGCTATGCCGACGTGGTGTACGGTTCGCGGTTTATGGGTGGTCGCCCGCACCGGATTTTGTTTTTCTGGCATTCCATCGGCAACAAAATGCTGACTTTCGCCAGTAACATGTTCACCAATCTTAACCTGACGGATATGGAAACGTGTTACAAACTCTTTCGGGCCGATCTACTAAAAGGGCTGAAACTGGAAGAAAAACGCTTCGGCTTTGAACCCGAAGTAACGGCCAAGATTTCCCGCATTAAAGGCATCCGCATTTATGAGGTGGGCGTTTCGTATTACGGACGCACCTACGAGGAAGGTAAGAAAATCAACTGGAAAGACGGCTTTCGGGCCATCTACTGTATTCTCAAGTACGGTTTGGGAGGTTAAGCCGATCCGGAGCATACGATTTAAAAAGAAAACGTTCCGAAGCTTTCGTTCGGAACGTTTTCTTTTTAAATAGCACGGACGACGAAGTTTAGGCTTCTGCGTTCTTTTGTAAGGGCCAGTAGGCATTAAACAGGGTTAGATACCACAAGATCAAGACCGTGGGTAATGAATATTTATCCCAGGAAAGCTGAGCTTTGCCGAGCATCAATAGATTAATCAGTAGCACCCAACTACCCAGTGAAAGCTCAGGTGTGATGAATCGCATCAATAGCAAGAGCATCAAAAGGGCGTATAGCAGTTGTTTGACAAGGCCCGAAAGTCCAATCATGGTTAAAGCCTGATCGACATAGCCCAGATACGGCCAGTCAAAATACTTGTTATTCGTTTGTTGAGCCGGGAAGAATACGGCAATAACCAGGACCACAACCACCAGTCCCATGAAGAGAAGGGGATTCTTGCGGGGATAAGCTAGATAGTGTCCCCAGCGGCGAGTCATCAGGGCTTCTGGAATGACAAAATAGACGCTGATACAGGAACTGGCGTAGAGGACAAAACCCAGATTATACATCTTACCGGTCTCGTAATATTGAATGGCCATTTCAGACGCTG
>NZ_JBMDWJ010000084.1:0-6113 GCF_048595215.1 Siphonobacter sp. | reverse complement strand
TTCGCCGAAACCGAAGACATCACCCGCGAAGGAATTATTGGTGGCTACATTCATGGCAACGAACCGGCTCACCACGTGGCTTACCTGTACAACTGGGCGGGCCAACCCTGGAAGACGCAGGCCCGCGTACGGATGATTCTGAATATGCAGTACAAGCCCACTTCCGACGGCCTTGGCGGTAACGACGACTGCGGTCAGATGAGTGCCTGGTACCTGTTCTCGTCGATGGGTTTCTACCCCGTTGCTCCGGGATCGGATGTGTATTCGATTGGTAGCCCGCTGGTGAAGAATGCCAAAATTCAACTGGAAAATGGGCAGACCTTTACCATTGAAGCCATCAACCAGAGTGACAAACACGTATACGTAGAGAAAGTATTGCTAAACGGTAAGCCCGTCACCAACTGGCAGCTTAGCCACGCGGATGTGCTGAAAGGCGGAAAGCTGACCTTTTACAGGTCCACGAAACCCGCTCGAAAATAATTGGATTCGGGGGCTCATCCGTGAACGGATGAGCCCCGATTTTTTTCTGGTGTGGCAACCGTTTATTTTTGAGTCGATTATAACCTTCTTATTACCAGTATTGCCATGTCATTAAAAGTAATTGCCTTCGATGCCGACGACACCCTCTGGGTAAACGAACCGTACTTTCAGGAAACCGAGCGAAAATTCTGTGCGTTACTGGAGGATTTCCTACCGCATCACACCGTTTCTCAGGAGCTTTTCAAAACAGAAATCAGTAACCTATCCGTGTACGGCTACGGCGTGAAGGGATTTATGCTGTCGATGATTGAAACGGCACTGACGGTTACGGATTATAACGTCCGGCCTGAAGTGATCGCCAAAGCCATTGAATACGGCAAAGAACTCTTGCAAAAGCCCATCGAACTGCTGGACGGCGTGCAGGAAACGCTAACCTCGCTCAAAGATTCCTACCGATTGGTCGTAGCCACGAAGGGGGATTTGCTGGATCAGGAACGGAAACTTAAAAAGTCCGGACTGGAGCATTTCTTTCACCACATCGAAATCATGAGTGACAAGAAGGAGGCCGATTACCTGAAACTGATCAAGCACCTTGATATCAAGCCCGAGGAATTCATGATGATTGGCAATTCAATTAAATCGGATGTATTACCCGTGCTGAACATTGGTGGACACGCCATTCATGTCCCTTACCATACGACGTGGCTGCACGAACAGATCGAACACAACTTGGAACACCCCAATTTTCGAACCGCCAAGCACCTCAACGAATGCGTGGCCTGTATTACTTCATATAAATCGACGAACAAAAAAGCACCTCCGTAATACAAGGCCCTTTTTTGTTCGTGGATTACTCTATTTTGTCCGTCCGCCCAACCAGAATAACCCATCCAGGATGAGCTGATTCTGAATTTCGTTTTCGAACGTGAAGGAAAGTTCTTCGTTCGTTTTGTGCTCGTAATCCAGGTCGTTATGGCCCATGTTGACGTAGAGCATTTTGTATTTCTTGTTTGTCCACACGACCGGATAATAGCCGCTTTTCCAGATCTCATGGGGTTTCGGACCCGTTCCTAAGGGAAAGCTTTCCGGATCTATGGAGAGCAAAATCTGAATATTCGGATTTTTCCGTAGGTCATTCTTCCAGCTGTACCACTCGTTGGGCGAGGAGGTAAAGGTTTTGGGCAGGTTTTTAGTCGCCGGATGCTCCGAATTTTCTACCCGTAGTACTGCCTCCGTGGGTCGCCAGGTATTGCCTTTGTATTCACCGGAACCTAAAAACTGCTGGTGGTACCAGGGCCAGTTCTGGGGATACTTCGAGGGCGTCAGGGCGAATGCTGAAAAGTGAAAGCCCAGCCACGCTCCGCCTTTTTCCATGTACGTTTGAAAAGCCTTTCGCTGAGCCGGGGCTTCCGGACGGGTATCCAAGAAAATCACTACCTTATAATTAGCCAGAAAACCAGCATTAAGGTTAGCCCAGTTGCTGGTCGAATCGTACGTAAACGCGTGTTGTTTAGCTACTTTGGTAAACCAGCGGTTGGCTTCATGCACGAAGCTTACATGGGCAGGATCGTTTTTAGCGGTGTAAAAGGCAATGACTTTAAATGGCTGAGCCTGTACGGTAAACGTCAGGACGCTAAACAGTACGAGTAGCATGGCGTACCGGATCGTCAGACTCAGTGACTTGATCGTGTTCATGGAGGTAAATAAACGGCTTTTAGGAATACGGGTGGCGTTAAATCAGAATTTGTTTGAGGAATGCACGGCTACGAATTGTAAAGCAACCATAACCGATATACGTTAATGCTACAGCGATGGTTTTTTAGTGAAACCCTTGACTGACAAAGTTTAGTACCTCTGGTAAAGCCGTTCGCCAGTAGATCCAGGTATGGCCCCCATCACGTACCCGAAACTGATGTGAAATATTCCGATCCAGCATCGCCGCGTGCAGACTCATGTTTCCTTTGATCAGGTGATCGTCATCGCCGCAATCTACGTAAAACCGAACGGATTTTAGTGCGTCAGGCGACGTAGTTTCCAGGATTTTAAAAATGGAATTCTGATTCCAGTCCTTGCTCAATCGTTCTTTCCCTTTTTGCTGCGTAGGATATACGTTGGTGAAGCGGCGTTTCCAGTCGGCTTCGGGCATGGCCACTACCTCGGCATCCGTAAAAACCGCCGCACTCAGCGGAGCCGCCGCTGAGAAAAGTTCGGGGTGTTTGCTGGCCAGCAATAAAGTACCGTATCCGCCCATCGACAAACCCGCAATGGCCCGAAACTGTTTGCTCGTACGGGTTCGATAGCTAGAATCAATGTGGGGAATCAGCTCGTTTACAAAGAAATCTTCGTAGCGGTTCTTGCCATCCGTACTGTTCACGTACCAGCTTTTTCCGGCATCGGGCATCACGATGATCATGGGTGGAACCTGTCCGGAAGCCATCGCCTGACTGGCAATGGTCTCTACGTCGCCCATCTGGGTCCAACCCGTTTCGTCATCGCCAAAACCGTGCAATAGGTACAAGACCGGATATTTTCGACTGCCTGCTTCGTATCCTTCGGGCAAAAACAAACTATACTGCACCGGACGACCCAGCGTTGTACTGGGCAGAGAAAGGCTTTCGCGGAGGCTTCCCCGCTGAGCGTATGACTGAATACTCAGACTAAGGAAAAGAAGAACTAATAACTTTTTCATACGGCGTATTTCTACAGAAACGCACAAAATTCGTCATTTGAACCATTTTTCCTGAATTACGTAGAGGAAAATTAATAGTGGACTCTTAACCATCGTAAGATCAGCTAACGATTTAGAAAATTCCCCTTTTTTAATTGTTGTGAAGTCAGGCGTGAGTTGATAATTTCTAAAGGATCTGAAGTACTCGTTTTGTTACCCTACTGATGAAGCTTTTGCAACGAGTCCTGACCTGCTTTATTTTTAAAATCCGTAATGGTTTTTCCGTCATACCGGTACACCCCGTGTATCGAGCCAAACCAGATACTTCCATCCTCAGCTTCCAGAATCCCACAAAGCATTTTTTCTATGGACATGATTTCAGTTACCGTGGGCTTTTGACTGGACAGGGACTTCTGATCATACCGGAGCAATTTCCAGGCCCCGACCCCATTGGGCTGTACGTCACCGGTCGTCCAGAGATTCCCTTTTCTATCTTCGATAATCGCCGACGCACCCCGCTGATTTATTTTGGTAAAGGTGCTCCCGTCATAGTGCCAAAGACCAATACTAACGACCAGCGTAGCCCCTTTTTTCGCTTTGATGATTGTTGCCCCAAACCAAATATGGCCGTGTCTATCTTCGGTGATCCCCCAAACGTTAGTAAAGGCTTTCCCCTCTTTCGTTCTGGGCACGGTAAATGTTTTTCCATCGTAAAAACAGGCCTCGCCTCGGGTACCGATCCACAACTTCCCGGTTTTGTCTTGCATGATCGTCGTGATGTTGTTGTTGGGAAGTCCTTCTTTCGTAGTAAAATTTCGAAACGATTGCCCATCGGCCTGACTGGGGTCATAACGACTTACGCCTCCTCCCGTAGCAAACCAAAGGATGCCGGCTTTATCTTCATACATAGACGTAACTGCATTATTGGCAAGTCCTTCTTCGGTAGTGAAATGCTGAAAAGATTTTCCATTAAATCGATACACCCCTGCATCGGTGGAAGCGAACCAGAGGTTTCCCTGCCGATCTTCCAGGACATCCCAGAATCGTTGTGAGCCTATCCTAGTAGTGAGATTTGTAAAACGTTTTTCAACGACCCGTTTGGGATCGTACCGAAAGACACCACCCCGTGCAGCCGCAATCAAAATGGTGCCATTGCTACCTTTTCTTACATTACGAACCATGGTGGTAGGTCCGTAGGCTGTAACGGTGTCCTGGGTTTCGGACTTGACACCCTCTACTCCTCTTTGATTTTGTCCACAGGAAATGAGAAAAACAGCGAGTAAGAGTAAAGCATATACGCGGGAGTAGTGCATCATTTTTTAACTAGTAGTAGCGAATTTCGTTTCCATCCGTTCCAATACCTGATGGGCCGGGCACCGCTGGTTGTTTAACTACTGAACCGTTTACTGAGGCTACCTGGGTATATCATTCCTGCATACCGAGCGGATAGGAACTTATTTTGTGTTCAGCCTTCCCAAACCTACCGCGTGAGGATGTGACAAGCGTTAATCGCCTGTAAAAAAGTGTTAACGAAATGTAAAACCTGAAATTCATCCCTAATCAAGGCCTATTTTTGATCGATGAGACACGTAATACTTACCCTGTTACTTCTGCTATTTATCCGTCTGCCTGGTTACAGCGAGGGGGGAAAGATGTTGGTGACCATGCGGAAGATCGGTCACGAAGTGCTGCTGAACTCGGGCGATTTTACGTCCTGGGTATTGCCCATTGAAGCGGTGGATGATCGTACGTTCCGGATCCGGTTTCAGCGTCCCTTTGCCTTCACACCCACTTCCCTAGTTGAGATCATCCAACGTCATGTACCAGAACTGGATTATCTGGTAGAAGTCAGAAAAGAGCACTCAAATACCGTAGTTTATAGCTATGAAGTCCATCAACCATTCCATCGAAAATCGGTTGCCTGTTTAAGCCGAACGCCACCCTCAGGGACCTACCTCATCCAAATCAAGTTTGCTGAACCACCCGTCCAGGCGGCTTCCATAACTAATACTCTACCGTTTGCTTGGTTTCTTCTGCCGATTTTACTGGTTGGGTTCGGCTGGTGTTTATTCAGACGGAAAAGGCCTGCTCCGGCCAAACCGGCAATACCCACGACGTTAGTCCACTTGGGGCCGCTTACCTTTTGCCGGCAAACGCAGATGCTACACTTGGGCGATGAACGCGTTGAGCTTTCAGCCAAAGAGTCCAAACTCCTGAACGTATTCGTTGGTGCTCCCAATACGGTAATTGATCGGAGTCAGCTTATGGAACAGGTTTGGGAGGACGAAGGCGTATTTGTGGGGCGTAGCCTGGATGTGTTTGTATCCCGACTGCGAAAAAAGCTACAACCCGCCCCCACGGTACGCATCGTAAATAGTCACGGTAGAGGGTACAAGCTGGAAATTGACTCGTCTCATGGTTAAGTCTAGCCTAAACCAGCTATTCCAAACGAGTGATCTTAACGAGTCAAGCTATAGGGTAGAAATGTGAGCTTCAACAATAATTTGCTTGATTCCCTTAAAGTTAGATTGCCCTCTTTTGTTCATTTTTTGACAATGACTTAGGCTATCAATAATCACTTACGGGCAGCTTCGACGACACCCTTAGTAATGCCTGTCAAATGATTGACCTTACTAAGCCGGACAATTTGCCTAAACAGCTAATCAATTAACCGGAAATTTCCTCTGGTGATTCGAATAATCGTATTGAGTGCTTCCACATCCGAATAGTATGTTATAATTTGTAATTTATTGGTCCAGTTCAACCTGTTTAGCGATTAATTTTAGATCTTCTATTTCTAATTTATTTTTGTTGTATCCGAGTGTCAGTGTTCGAACTAATGCCGATATTATCTCAGTATACGTCAACGTTTTCCTAGGAAAAACAAAGGGATATATAAGACTGAGTACTTTATAAATGAACCTCACATTCTTTTGGACTTTCAAAGGAAAAATAAAACCTGGTC
>NZ_JBMDWJ010000083.1:0-3056 GCF_048595215.1 Siphonobacter sp. | reverse complement strand
ATCTGGCTCGATAATGCCATGTACGGCGATAAGGATAAATGGTTTTTACTGGGACGCGTGCGATTTCAGCGGTTTCCGCTTCTCTACTACGGCAGCGGTCCGGATACGCCGGGGGATAATCCCGCCGTTGTGGACGCCATGTATCTCATTGCGAGGCAACGATTACTGCGAAAAGTGGTACCCAATTTTTTTGTTGGGCCACAGGTAGATTTTCAGCATCTGTACAATGCTGACTTCCAGCAACCCCGTGAAGGACAGGCGTACCCCTTGCCACTGGGTGCGGAAGGTTCAACCAATGTAGGTTTGGGACTGGGGGTTGTTTACGATAATCGGCACAATGTACTAAACGTACGGAAGGGATTGTTCACGGAACTGGGCTTTCTCTCCTACCGAAAAACCTGGGGTAGTAGCGAGAACTTTTTTGGCATTACGTTCGATAACCGACTCTATCGACCTATCAATCAACGAAACGTATTTGCCTGGCAGGTGTACGGCAGCTTTATGTCGGGGAACGTGCCATTCAACTTAAAGTCACTGCTGGGTGGGGATATGATCATGCGGGGCTATTACCAGGGCCGCTACCGCGACGACCAGCTCCTGGCCACTCAGGTAGAACACCGCTGGCTGCCTTTTAGCTTTAGCCGACGTATTGGCGGAACCGTTTTTGCGTCAGCGGGTATGGTGGCCCCTCGGTTGGGCGAACTCAACTTTAAACTCGTACGCTATACGGGTGGCGTGGGTCTGCGGTACTTACTTTTCCCGAAAAAAGATATTTTCCTGCGAATGGACATGGGTCTAACCAACGAAGGGCCCGGCTTTTACATCATGACGGGCGAGGCTTTCTAAGCCAGATCAATCTTACGACTTTCCTCCAAACCCGCTACCCCCGCCAATTGCCGTACGGCGTCGGCGTTACGGGGGTCAAGGCTTACTACCCATACGTTAATCTCACTGAGTTTTTGGGTAACAGTACCATTCAGTTTTTGAATGGCGGCTTCCAGTGCCTGAGTCTGACCGGGCTGGATGGAGAGAATGTATTCTTTCATAGACGTAGCAATCGTTTAAAGGGGTTCTCTCTTTCGTTATTCTTCTGTACCTAAACTTACGCCCCACCCCATCGCCTCGTAGTAACTTTTATTCAAACCTGAAAAGACATAATTAACCTAATAGTCCATAACCTATCTCACGTTCAAACCTAAACTTCTTACGCTCAACACTAAAATCTAAAGCCTCATTCTCAAACCTAAAACTTTCAAACCTTAAACCTAAAAAAGGTATAACCGCCCATCCGAGCGGTTATACACAGACAAAAAACACACCATTGCTAGTCGGTCAATGCTTCTTCATTTACGGCCAGCGGCCAGGGTTTCAGAATCAGTCGGGACAGCGGGCCCTGTACCAGTCCAGCTCCGGCATCGGTCGTTGGAATGGACAGTGGTTTCGCCGTACTCACCAGCTTCTTCCACAAGGCATAGCCCCGATTGGCTTTGCTCTGCTGGGCATAGAAAGCCGCAATACCCGCCACGTGGGGGGTTGCCATGCTCGTACCCTGCCAAGTAGCGTATTTCGTTGGCATCTTGGTAGACGAGAACACCTCCACGCCCGGAGCTACGATATCCACGTTTCCGTACGGAGCGTACTTGCCCCGGTTCGAGAAATTGGCGATTTTCATGTTTTTATCCACGGCTCCTACGGCCATAATCGAAGGGCAATTCGCCGGGTGGCTCACCGCATTGTACACCCCATTACTTCGGTTGCTGTCGTTGCCCGCCGCCGCTACAATCAGCGTGCCTTTGGCGAGTACGTTAGCCGCTACGTTTTCGAAGATCTGCGAGTACCCCTGCGTCTGCGTCCCTGCTCCCAGCGACATACTAATCACTTCGCATTTGTTGGCCAGAGCCCAGTTGATCCCCGCCAGAATACCCGCATCGCCACCGTACCCTTCATTGCTGAGCACTTTTCCGGCGTAAATGGTAGCCTTGTACGCCAGACCATACCGGGGTACATTCGGATCTGATGGATTAAGTGGACCGCAGGCGGTACCGATGCAGTGGGTACCGTGGCCGTGGCCATCCTGAACGGTTTGTCCGTTGATAAATGAAGCCGTCACGATGTTACGTCCCACAAAATCAGGGTGCTGCAAGTCCATGCCCGTATCCAGTACGGCCACTTTGATCCCGCTCCCGTTATAACTACGGTACAAGAGCGACGGCACACCCCGCACGGCCTGTAAACCCCAGGTTACGCCCGTGGCCTGTACTTCCTGTTCGGCCGTAAAAGCTTCTCCGTTGGATTTTTCCGTTTGCTGGGTACGCTCCAGTAAGGTGTCGACAGCATCGCGGAAACCCTTGAGGTATTCGCCCGTCAGCTCGTTGATGGCGTACACGACCCGCTCGGGTTCAATCAACACCGCCTGACTGGCATCGGCAACCGTTAGCGACAGGCGATTTAACTGATCGGGCACGGCATTGACCACGGCTACGCCAATCTGATCGAGGTAAATCGCTTCATTCTTCTCAAAATCGGAGTCCTGCACAAGTTCATCCGGAAAATCCGCTGAATGAGCTACTTTCAGTCCCGTCGTTTCGGTTAGGCTCGCCATGGCCGCCTGCGTATCGGTTCCTTCGGGAAACATAACCAGATACCGACCCGTAAATTCCTGGTCCGGCTTTGCGTTTTTTTGATAATCTGACATAGTGAAAAAAGTTGAAGGTTGATCGTTTCCGGTAGCAGGGCCGGTATCCCTGTATCTCGTTTAGGGCCGAAATACGTTGTAAAAATGCTCCATTTGCGGCCTGTTTATCAATCCCTAATATTGGGGACACCATACAAACAAGCGACGCTCCCGTTGCACAAGAGCGTCGCTTTTTTGAGCTATACCAGTCTATTTACCAGCGGGATACGGGAGCGGCACCCCTTCGGCAACGGGTTCGCCAAAGACGGGCATACCCGCCCGATTCCAGGTAATTTTCTGAGCCCGTGGGGAGCGTTTGCCTCCGCAACCCTGATCAGAATCCGAGTTGGCGTGGTACAACAGCCAGTCTTCTTTACCGTTG
>NZ_JBMDWJ010000082.1:0-1815 GCF_048595215.1 Siphonobacter sp. | reverse complement strand
TTCGAACAAGGTAGCTGAGATACCACCGAGATTGACCTTTACGAAAGGTTTACTTTTCCGGCGGCTGTTAAGGTGAATCGCTTCGGCAATGAGTTCTTTTCCCGTACCACTTTCGCCCGTGATGAGCACCGGAGCATCCGTGGGTGCTACGCGGCCAATGGTCTGCAAAATGTCCAGCAGCTTGGGATCTTGACCGACGATGTACTGGAACTGATATTTTTCCTGCAACTTCTGACGTTCCGGCGAGGATACTACGGACTGAGACAGGTTTAAAATGGTACGGACGGACTGAACCAGATGATCGTTTTGCCAGGGTTTGGTAATGAAATCGCGGGCTCCTTTTTTCATCCCCTGTACTGCCAGATCAATACTCCCCCAGCCCGTAATCAGAATCACTGGAATAGCTGGATACGCTTCGCGAATCTGGTCCAATAAATGCATCCCTTCCCGGCCGGAGGTTTCGATGGAAAAGTTGAGGTCTAGTAGAATCAGTTCCAGTGTATGCTGACGAAGTACGTCGAACGTTTCAACCGGCGAACTCGCTCCCATGACCCGAAAACCCTCTTTTTTGAGTAGCAGGGCCAGCGAAGTGCGAATAGCCAGATCATCGTCAACAATAAGAATCATGATTTTAGTTGATGGTTTTGGTTGATAGGTGAGGCTCGTTGTTTTAGGGGTTTAGGTACTGCTTGAAACGCTAATGCATTGATGTACAGCTTTGATTCACTCATCGAAGCGATTGACGGATATTTCAAACACAAGCCAATCAACCCCTAACGAAATACTAGCAACTCCTCTACTCCTCGTGCAAGGCCACAGCCGGTTGGACCAAAGCCGCCTGACGACTTGGGTACCAGGCACAGAGCGTAACGAGCAGATAAATAACGCCCACCGCAGCGACAATGGCCAGCACGTAAATTTTGGCATCCATATCGAAAACATTGAGTAGCGGAAACTGTACCGCAAAGAGTAAGCCCAGCAGCAAACTAAACGTCGCCAGTACCCATATTTCACCCAGAAATTGCATGGATACGGTTTTCTCCGTAGCACCCATGGCTCGCCGCAGGCCAATTTCGCTTTTCCGACGGGCAATGTTCAAATTTAGAATACCGAAGAGGCCCAATCCTACATTAATCAGCAGAAAAGTACTGATGATGACAAAAACGATGACGGGTACCAAGGTTAGGTTGTGCTGGTTTTTACGCGATTCCGTGAGGTACGTAACTTCCGCCCCCCAGCCCTGACCTACCCCCAGTACGTCTTTCACAAGCCGGGCTTCGAAGTTGGCATCCGTGCCGGGACGCGTTTTAATCAAGATATTCTTATCCCAATCTGTGTTCATAAGCGACTCAAATACGGCGGGGGTATTCCCCGTAAATTCACCTTTTCCTTTGAAATGGTCGACCATTCCGATCACCTTCCAGGCGTGTTTGTCATCCTGTTTAATCACCTTCCCAATCGGATTTTCGTTCGGGAAAAGCTTTTCCTGAAATTTCCGGTTGATCACCAGGGGGGTGTACTGAGCGGCCCGATCCTGGGGACCGAACCAGCGGCCCGCCACCAGTTTCAGGTCCAGGGTTTGAGCCAGTGCCTCATCTGAACGGTAAAACTCGGCCATGGTATGAACATTGTTATACGTGATCCCATTGTTCATATTACTCATGCTGAAGGGCGTATTGGAGCTCATCCGGGAGGCACTTTCCACTTCTGGGTAGGAGCGAATGCGTTGCATGATGGCTTGTACTTTGTCGCCAATGTTCGTAGTGTCTTCGTTGTTGTTGAGTTCGAGCACCCACACGTTTTCGTAGGAAAAGC
>NZ_JBMDWJ010000081.1:0-4646 GCF_048595215.1 Siphonobacter sp. | reverse complement strand
GCCTCGGCCAAAAACATTGAGGAAGTGGCTTTATACATCAGTAAAACCGCCTTTGTTGACGTTCGCACCAACATTGCTTCCCAGGTGATTAAAGGGGCTGATCTGAAAACCATGAACGGCATTCAGATGCAGGTAACGGTACCGAAACTGACACCGACGCAAAATTTTGTATTTGCCCGTGTCAAACTGAAAGTCAGTGGGGTAGAAGACCCAATTTTTTCGCCCATCCAAAAAGTGACCTATTGATCAATGCTTCCCGGAAGCGTCAACCCTTTCGGGAAGTTTTTTTAGTAACGGTTGGTTTTGCTTCCCATTTGTAAAACTTTTCTACTGCCTTTTTATTCCAGATGACCTGCGTCAATCCGCTTCAGATTCATACATTTCCCGTACCGCAACCCGGCAAAAAGCCGATCTATTTTGATGATCAAAAGCCGACGAAGTTTTTAGGAGATGAGTTGAAACGAACAAGATGGTACTTTTACTGGTAATAGTTCTAGTTTTCAATCCTCTCAAACACTATTGTCTGGTTTCATGCGGAAGCTGTCCAAATCTCTCAAACAAAAAAGTCTCCTGATACTGGCCCTGGCGGGTGCTGCTTTCGGAGCCGATGCTCAGAAAACCTCGGGTAACCCCATTTTCCCGGGCTGGTATGCTGATCCGGAAGGCGTAATTTTCGGGAAGACGTACTGGGTCTATCCCACGTACTCGGCTCCCTACAATAAGCAGGTACACATGGATGCTTTTTCTTCGCCGGATCTGGTGACCTGGAAAAAACATCCCAATATCATTGATACCAGTGCGGTAAAATGGGCCAAACGGGCGTTGTGGGCTCCGGCCATCATTGAGAAAAAAGGCAAGTACTACCTGTTTTTCGGAGCTAATGACATTCAGAATGATCAGGAAAAAGGAGGCATTGGCGTAGCCGTGGCCAACAAGCCTTCCGGACCATTTAAGGATCTGCTGGGCAAACCCCTCGTCGATAAATTCCACAACGGTGCCCAGCCCATCGATCAGTTTGTATTCAAGGATAAAGACGGGAAGTATTACCTCATTTACGGCGGCTGGCGACACTGTAATATCGCCCAGTTGAAAGAAGATTTCAGCGGATTCATTCCGGCCGAGGATGGTTCGACCTTCAAGGAAATTACACCGGAGAACTACGTCGAAGGCCCGATCATGTTCATTCGGAATGGTAAGTATTACTTCATGTGGTCCGAAGGTGGCTGGACCGGCCCGAACTATTCCGTGGCGTATGCCATCGCCGATTCACCGTTTGGTCCCTTCAAACGAGCCGGTAAAATTTTGCAGCAGGATGCGAAAGTGGCCACCGGAGCGGGGCACCATTCGGTCATTCAGCGGCCCGGTACGGATGAGTGGTACATCATCTACCACCGTCGTCCACTGGGAGAAACCGACGCCAATCACCGCGTAACCTGTATCGAACGCATGTATTTCGATGAAAAAGGCGAAATCAAACCCGTGAAAATCACGTTCGAAGGTGTTCCGGCTCAGAAAGTCAAATAACCTTGTAAATCAAAGTTCTGACCTGTCATAAGTTACGATCTGTTTAACCTGAGACCCCGCCCGGGGTTATACCCCGGGCTATCTATCTAAAGTATTCTTTGGGTTTGGTAAGTGATGATTTATTTGATAAAGCATAAAAGTCTGTTTTCCGTCCCGCTAGGATGGCTGATCATTTAGTCCGTATACATTCCATGTCGGCACGCCCACCGCTCTTTTTATCCTGCTCAAGGCCACCGCATTGCGGATAAAAAAGGCGGCTTGAGCCCGGCATGGAATGCGATAGGACGGGGCCTGGATTTATGTCGTCCATGAGGGTTTTCGACAATCACCAACTGTTGATAATTAATCAATTATTATTAACTCCCAGAAGAAGAAAGCCTCTCCCGCGTATCAGCCATTCCATGGGACCGCGGAACGACCTACGATAGCTGCAATGCGGTGGATTACAGCAGGCTATCGCCCGGCATGGAATGCTGATACGCTACCGAACAGCCGTGCCAACGGGACCAAACTCAGTCGAGGTGAATAACGAAGCTCCAAAAGAGCAACACGCCATGGAATGGAAAAAAGGTAGGCTACTAACCACCCATGCCTGCGGGACCAAATGGTGTCTGTTCAAAGCGGCCTAATTAAATGATCTTTAACTCCTGTCAACCGATCCCTTTTACGTAAACTGCTTTATTATTTTTCCCTATTTACTATGAAAAAACACCTTTTACTGCTGGCCGCTCTGGCCGCGGGTGGCTGGGCCCAGGCCCAGGTAGGACGGGCCCCGGCGTACCCACTGCTTACGCACGATCCGTATTTTAGTGTCTGGTCAACGACCGACGAACTGACGGCTTCACCCACGAAACACTGGACCGGTGCTGATCAACCCTTGCTGGGCGTTCTAACCGTAGATGGCGTCAATTATCGATTCCTGGGGCAAGAGGCAAAAGGCTACGAAACCATCCTGCCTACAGCGGATGAAATGGCGTACTCTGTTCAGTACACCGAAAAAGAACCCAAAAGCGGCTGGAATACGCTGAACTTTTCAGATAGCGACTGGAAAACGGGCAAAGCCCCCTTCAGCGATGACAAGAACCAGGCCGCTACGCTCTGGAAAAGCGAAGACCTCTGGACCCGCCGGAGCTTCACGCTCAAGCAGGTTCCTACGAGTCAAGTATACCTGAAAATCCAGCACGACGACAACATCGAAGTCTATCTGAACGGAGAAAAAGTCTACACGCACAAGGGCTGGATCACCAAAGTCAACTACATTCCCATTCAGTCCAAACTGAAAGCCGGAAAGAACGTACTGGCCATTCACGTCGCCAACACAGCGGGTGGTGCCTGGTTGGACGCGGGCTTGTCGAGAGAAATGCGTTCGAATGAAAAAACGACGATGCAGGCGGCCACGCAGAAGAGCATGGATTTTACCGCTACGCAAACCAAGTATTCGTTTACGTGTGGTAAAGTAGATCTGGACGTATCCTTTGCTTCGCCGCTGTTAATGAATGACTTAACGTTGTACGCTCGTCCGGTTTCTTACGTGACGTATCGCGTAAAAGCTAATGACGGAGCCGCTCACCAGGTAAACTTCTACTTTGGCGTATCGAGCAGTCTGGCGACCAACGTACCCACGCAGCCCGTAACGGCGACAACGGCCTCAAACAACGATTACGTCGCTTTAAAAACCGGAACGAAAGAGCAGGCCATCCTGAAAAAGAGTGGCGATGACCTTCGCATCGACTGGGGTTATCTGTACGTGGCGGCTCCCAAGCAGAACCAGGCCGTTCAGACCGTAAGTACGCTGCCTTCCCTGAAAGCTCAGCGTTCGATGATCACGGAAGGTAAATCCCTATTTCTGAATACAATCGTCAATCTGGGATCGGTGAATGCTACACCTAAAGAGCAGTTTTTGACGGTGGCTTACGACGACATTGAGTCGATTCAATACTTCGGTACGAACCTAAAGCCATGGTGGAAAGAAAACGGATCGACTATTGAGCGGGAAATTACCACGGCCATCAAGGATTATAAATCGGTGATCGAAAAGTGTAACGACTTCGATCGCCAGGTCTATGCCGATGCCAAAAAGTCGGGCGGAGAAGAGTACGCCAAGCTGTGTGTACTGGGCTATCGTCAGGCGGCGGCGGCTCATAAGCTGGTGAAGAGTCCGCAGGGTGACATTCTGTATCTGTCGAAGGAAAACTTCAGTAATGGCTGTATCAACACCGTGGACGTTACGTATCCTTCGGCTCCGCTGTATTTGTTGTACAACCCCGACCTGCTGAAAGGTATGCTCAACGGTATTTTCTACTACAGCGAAAGTGGTAAATGGACGAAGCCTTTTGCGGCTCACGATCTGGGTACGTACCCGTTGGCGAATGCACAGGTGTACGGCGAAGACATGCCCGTGGAAGAATCCGGCAACATGATTATTCTGACGGCGGCGATTGTGAAAGCCGAAGGTAAACCCGATTACGCCCGCAAGCACTGGAAAACGCTGACGACCTGGGCTGATTATCTGCTGAAAGATGGATTCGATCCGGCCAATCAACTCTGTACGGATGACTTCGCTGGTCACCTGGCCCGCAATGCGAACCTTTCGGTAAAAGCGATTGTCGGCTTGGGCTGCTACGCAATGATGGCTGAGCAACTGGGCGAAAAGGCCACCGCTGAAAAGTACCGCAAGAGTACCGAAGAGATGGTACAGAAGTGGATGCAAATTGCCGACGACGGCGATCACTACGCACTGACCTTCGATAAAAAAGGAACCTGGAGCCAGAAATACAACCTGGTATGGGATAAAGTACTGGGACTGAAACTGTTCCCGCAGTCGGTGTACGAAAAAGAAATCAAGTACTACCTGACGAAGCAGAATAGCTATGGCTTACCCCTCGACAGCCGCAAGACGTACACGAAATCCGACTGGATTGTATGGACGGCAACGCTAACGGATAATCAGGCTGATTTTGACGCTCTCGTGAAGCCGCTGCTGAAGTACGCTCATGAAACCTCGTCTCGCGTACCCATCAGCGACTGGCACGAAACTACCGATGGTAAAAAGGTTGGTTTCCAGGCCCGGAGCGTAGTAGGGGGATATTTTATGAAACTACTCAACGATAAAATGAAGTAGT
>NZ_JBMDWJ010000080.1:0-7678 GCF_048595215.1 Siphonobacter sp. | reverse complement strand
GATATGCTGGCTTTATACGAACAAACCACGCTGGAATGTAGTCGCCTGATTACCCAGCGGTACAGTACTTCCTTTACCTTGGGTATCAAAACCTTGGATCCCAAACTCCACTGGGCCATCTATGCCATTTATGGGTTTGTACGCTATGCGGATGAAATTGTGGATACCTTTCACGATTTCAACAAAAAGGAATTACTACTGCGGTTTAAGCATGATACGTATCAAGCCATCGAAGAGGGGATTAGTCTCAATCCCGTGCTACATTCCTTTCAGAAGGTAGTCAACCAGTTTGGAATTGAACGACCCTTGATTGAAGCGTTTCTCCGATCCATGGAAATGGACCTCGACGAGACCAAATACAACGAAGCGGGCTACGAAACTTACATTTATGGCTCGGCTGAGGTTGTGGGTCTGATGTGCCTTCGAGTCTTCTGCGACGGCGACTGCCAGCAATACGATCAGTTGTGCGAACCGGCCCGCCGGCTGGGCTCGGCCTTTCAGAAAGTGAATTTTTTACGGGATATTAAGTCCGATTTTCACGATCGGGGGCGGGTTTATTTCCCCGGCGTTGATTTCAGCCGTTTCTCTGCCCAGGATAAAAAAAGCATTGAAGCGGATATTCAGGCCGATTTTGATGCGGCTTTGACGGGTATTCGCCAGTTGCCGCGTTCGGCCCGCATGGGCGTATACCTGGCTTATTGTTATTACCTACGCCTTTTCGCTAAGATTAAGGCTCTTCCCATTGCCCGTATTCAGGAAGAAAGAATTCGGGTACCCGATGTACAGAAGCTGCTCATGCTGGCTAAAATTTATCTCTCCTTCCGTACGATTTAACCGCTACCGGTTCTGTAGTCAAAGGATTGGCAAGATCATCCGGGAATGCGTGACGATTTTGCCAAAGCGATATAGGCCCTTTCTAAAAATTCTTATATTCGCATTTAGTATACTAAATATATAGATTTTATAGGTATTTGTAAAAATATAAATATATCTATAAAATACTGACTGTAATCGCAAAATGAATATTTGGTTAAATTTACAAATGCATACATTTTATAAGATGATTTATTGTTTTTGTAAATTTTTATATGCTAAGTGATCTATTTTAAGCAGATATTATTCTAATTTGTAATTCGCTTTTGAAAATACCTTTCTACTCAACCTTTCCATAAAGCTTATTGATAATTGGATTTAATTAATGCGTACTGATTTTTCACTTTGTAGTTAAGTAGAAGTAAATAAAAAAACCGATAGCCGGCCAGGGCTATCGGTTGATGAATACGGATTCGAAGGTAACGCCAATCACCCATCCCGAATCCGCTATTCGCGGTTTAATCCATCGTGTGCACCAAACCAATTTCAAAAGTATGAAAAAAAAGTACCTTACTCTTTTTCAAAGAGCTGGGCAAGGGCATTTTAAACGGAAATTAATGCTTCCGGCCCTGGTCATTACGCTAAGTGCTCCCCTGGCGGAAGCTACCTTACCCCAAAAAACGAATTACTCAGCAGCGTACGCCCCTGACGCGACGGTAGACCGGACGATTACCGGAACGGTAACGGATAAAGACAGCAAAGAAGGCTTACCCGGCGTATCCGTGCAGGTGAAAGGAACGAATATTGGAACGACCACGGATGCCCAGGGCAAATACCGCCTTACTATTCCCAATGAGCGGAGCATTGTCGTCTTTTCGTTCATTGGCTATACTACCACCGAACAGCCTATTACCACCCAAACGTCGGTAGATATTGAGCTGGCTACTAATTCCAAGGAACTCACGGAAGTGTTGGTCGTGGGTTATGGTACCCAAACGAAGAAAGAATTTACGGGTTCGGCGGCCAGTATTAATAGCGAAAAACTGAAGGAAATTCCCGTACAGAGCTTTGATCAGGCTTTGGCGGGCCGAGCGGCCGGGGTAAATATTTCGGTTGCCAATGGCGTCCTAAATAATGCTCCGGTGATCCGGGTGCGGGGAATCAACTCCATATCATTGAGTTCGTATCCCCTGATTGTTGTCGATGGAATCCCCTTGACGACGGGTAGCGTAGGCAACGGCAACGTACCCAACAACCCCTTAGGAGATATTAACCCCTCCGACATCGAGTCCATTGATGTACTTAAGGATGCGGCATCTACGGCTATTTACGGTTCGCGGGCAGCAGCGGGGGTGTTACTAGTCACGACGAAGCGGGGGAAAGAAGGAAGAATACGGGTTGGGTACGATGGCTGGGTAGGCGTAACGAGTCCGGTTCGTTTGCCCGAATTACTCAACGCCGAGGAATACATGATGATCAAAAATGAAGCGGTCAACAACAAAAAGACCATTGAGCGGTCTACGTCTCCGGCGGCTTTATTCTTTCCGAGCTACCGCTCCGATGGTTCATTGGTTAACACGAACTGGTATGATCACATTTTCCAGAATGGTGTATCGCACAACCATGCCATAAACGTAAGTGGCGGCAACAAGAGTACGAGTTATTTCTTCTCCACCAACTACTCCGATCAGAACGGTATTCTGCAAACCAATAACTTCAAACGAAAAGGAATTCGGTTGAATCTGGATCATCAGGCGACGAAATGGTTGAAGCTGCGAGGGAACATCAATTACTCCAATACCTTCAACAAATCGCCTAACTCCGGTTCGCTGGAAGGCAATGCCCAGTTGATTGTAGGAGCTGCCCGGATGGCTTATACGCTGGCTCCAAACGTACCGGCCTATAATGAAGATGGAACCCCCAGTCTGAATCTGGGTATTGCGGGTGGACCCATTGGTAATGGAAATAACCAGGTAGTCAGTGTGTACTACAACCCGACGGCTTTGTTCAAGCTGGCTAATTACACCTCGGAGAATGATCGGATTCTGGCCAATATCGGAGCTACGGTAACCTTGTTCAAGGGACTGGATTTTACGACGAACTACTCGATTGATCGTCTGCGAAACGAAAACATTAACTCCACGAGTGCTGAACCGGGCGGCGGATCTTCGACGAATGGTTCGGTTACCAATGTGACGGGCTTACGTAACAACTGGAATTTTACCAATACGCTTAACTACGACACCCGATTTGGTAAAAGCCACTTGACGGCTTTGCTCGGTTACGATGCTCAGGTGTTCAATACGAATGTCTGGGGCGTCAACGTAACGCAGGCTGCCGATCCGTATTTTGTCGATTATCAGGGTACGTGGGGGAATATTACGCCTTCGGGGAATAGTATAAATTCCCGGTCTTTCCTGTCCGTGTTTTCGCGGGTAACCTACGATTTCAGTGACCGCTATTTCTTTACCCTTAACTTCCGGAGAGACGGAAATTCGGCTTTGGGTACGGGTCGGAAATGGGGGAACTTTGGTGGAATCTCCGGCGGCTGGGCTTTGTCCGAGGAAGAATTTTACAAAGGCTCGGCCGTAAGTAAGGTTATTTCCAGTGCAAAACTGCGGGCCAGTTGGGGTCGGGTAGGAAACGGAAACCTGAACAATTCATACGCTTCACTGAACCTGTATTCCTCTTCGCTCTACGGAACGGTACCCACCTGGGCCTACAATCAGGCCGGAAACCAAAATCTGGGTTGGGAAACCTCAGAACAAACCAACTTCGGAGCAGACCTGGGCCTGTGGGATAATAAAGTACAGGTAGAGGTTACCTATTTTAATAACAACGTAAATGGTTTGATTCTCAGCGTTCCTCAGGCTCCATCCAAAGGGATTCCTGATAATGCCATTCTCTCGAACGTAGGCTCGCTCTACAACCGGGGGATTGAATTAGGTATCAACTCAACGGTAATCCGGAAGCAGGATTTTTCCTGGAACGTCAGCTTCAACTTTACGCACCTGTCCAATAAGGTAACCTCGTTGGCCACCGAAGGCGATCGAATTTTGAGTACGACGTCTACCTCCGCCAACATCTTCAACATTACGCAGGTAGGCTTACCCGTGGGTACGCTTTTCGGAGCGATTACGGATGGCATCAACCCGGCGAATGGACAGCGTATTTTCATAAACGCTAAAGGGGAACAGGTGCAGTATAGTGCAGCAATTTCACCCGAAGCAGGTACTAGCTGGACGTACTTGGACGGCAGCCGGGCACCGGCTATTTCGGCGGCCGATTACAAACCAATGGGTAATGCTTTACCTAAATGGTACGGAGGCTTTAACAATACGTTCCGGTATAAAAACTTTGATGTCAATCTGAATTTTACGTATTCGGGTGGAAACTACATTCTGAACGGAAATACGGGTACCTGGCTGGATCAGCGGATGTTTAATAATGCCAAGAAGGTACTCAACCGCTGGACTACCCCCGGTCAGATCACGGATGTACCCCGTCTGATCTACAACGATAACTTCGCGGCTGCCAACATTCCTAACATTTCGGCTTACGTTGAAAAAGGAGATTTTTTACGTCTGCAAAACGTGATGGTAGGTTACAAACTCCCATCGTCCCTGTTTGGTCAATCGGGCATTAGCTCGCTTCGCGTATACGCTCAGGCTTCGAATGTCTTTTTGCTGACGAAGTATACGGGCGTCGAACCGGAGTCCTCCGTAAACGGCAACACGAATACTTCGCCGGGTATCGAATACAATTCATTGGGTAATGGCCGCACGATTACCCTTGGTGTGAATCTGGCTTTTTAAGTGCTGACCGCTCAGGGTAGATCATTCAAATCGACATTAATCATGAAAAATAAAGTTTTATCCAAAGTAACCTGCCTGCTGGCGGGGGGGCTCTTACTGACCGTAGCTTCCTGCAGCGAATCACAATACCTGAATACGGTTCCGCCTACGCAACTGATTTCAGAAGAAGCTTTCGCAACGCCAAGCCGGATTCTGGGTCTGGTAAACGGTACCTACAAGGCGTTGAAAAATGCCAACTACTACGGCGGGCGTTTTCAGTTTTATCTGGATGTTCGGGGAGAAGATTTCATCAATACTACCGCCAATAGCTTCACGGGGTATGAAAGCTGGAGCAATACCTACACGTCCAGTTCCAATGACATTAACACCCTCTGGTCAGCGGCGTATACCACCATTAATCAGGCGAATATATTGATTAGTGGACTGCCGCAAAATCCGGGAATCGTTTCGGATGAACTGGCAGCTCAGTACCTGGGGGAGGCTAAATTTCTGCGGGCCTTATCTTACTACAGTTTGGTCTCCATTTTTGCCCAGCCGTACGTAAAAAACCAAGGGGCATCGCCGGGTTTACCCCTGCGTTTGCAGGCTGAAACCACCATGGCTAATAACGACTTAGCCCGGAGTTCCGTAGCTCAGGTGTATACGCAGATTTTAAAAGATCTGGACGAAGCGGAAGCTAGCTTGCCTACAACGTATGCCACGGAGGAACTACGAGTGACCCGGGCTCATAAGAATACGGCGATTGCCTTGAAAACGCGGGTGTATCTGAATATGGGTAATTACGCAAAGGTGGTAGAGGAAGCCCGGAAGATTGTTCCCCAAACCGCTGCTCCGTTTTCGGCTACTACGGGTGTTCAGCACGCCTTGCAAAGCAACATCGTCTCTACGTTAACGACGACGTTCACGACCCCGGAATCGATCCTTTCCATGCCTTTTAGTTCGCTGGATATGTACAGTGGACAGTCGTCCATTGGGTATATCTACAATGGAAATGCCGAGTATTATCTAAACCCTACGGGTATTCTGGGTTCTTCACAGTGGTCGAGTACGGACGCCCGCCGAGGGTTCTTACGGACGTTGACTTCGAACAATCGAAACTATCTTTCCAAGTTCGGACGCAATGCTCCCTACCTGATTTACATGCCCTTGATTCGGTACGCGGAAGTACTGCTCAACTACGCGGAAGCGGCCGCAGAAACGGGGGATTTGACGCTCGCGACGAATCTTTTGAAAGCAGTACACGCCCGGTCGGATGCTTCGTATACCTTTCCGGCGGTTACCACCAAAGAAGCACTCGTCAATACCATCCTCATTGAACGACGGATCGAATTACTCGGCGAAGGCTTCCGGTCGAATGACTTGTTGCGTCGTCTGCAAACCATTCCGGCTAAAACGGGCCCCACGGTGAGTGCGGCGGCCGTTGCTCCGACCTCAGAAAACTACATTTGGCCCATTTCGAATAATGAGCTGGTGACCAATAAGTTAATCAATCAGTAAATTGGATTAATGTCCAATCCTAGTAGATGAATCGAGCCTAGGGCTCTTTCTTAATCCGAGCCGGTGATTAAGAAAGAGCCCTAGGCTCGACGTATTTCCTACAGGCTGGATGGAAAACCTTCCCAGCACTCCACCAACAAAAAAACTCCGACAGTCGACCTGCCGGAGTTTTAAAAGCTATCCTATAAAACGCTTACTCAGCCGTGGCGTACTCTTCCAGCGGCGGGCAGGCACAAATCAGGTTACGGTCGCCGTAGGCTGAATCGATGCGGCTAACGGTTGGCCAGAATTTGCTGGCTTTCACGTAGGGCAGCGGGAATACGGCTTTCTCCCGTGTGTAGGGACGATTCCAGGAATCCACCAACACGACAGATTGCGTATGCGGAGCCATTTTCAGGACGTTCACGGATTTATCCGCTTCGCCTGCTTCTACTTCAGCAATTTCGTTACGGATGGCAATCATCGCGTCGCAGAAACGATCCAGTTCCGCTTTCGATTCGGATTCCGTCGGCTCCACCATCAGCGTACCCGCTACCGGGAACGAAAGCGTGGGAGCGTGGAAACCGTAATCCATCAGACGTTTAGCAATGTCTTCGGCTTCAATACCGGCCGACTGCTTGAACGGACGGCAGTCCAGAATCATTTCGTGTGCACAACGTCCCTGGGAACCTACGTACAAGACGGGGAAGTGCGGCTCCAGACGAGCTTTGATATAGTTTGCATTCAGAATGGCCGTCTGCGTAGCGTGCGTCAGACCGTCACCACCCATCATGGCAATGTACGCGTAGGAGATCGTCAGAATGCTGGCTGAACCATACGGAGCTGCGGATACGGCAGAAATGGCCTGATCGCCACCGACACCCGATACCACCGCGTGACCGGGCAGGAACGGAGCTAGGTGAGCAGCTACGCCGATGGGCCCCATACCGGGACCACCACCACCGTGAGGGATACAGAACGTTTTGTGCAGGTTCAAATGGCAAACGTCCGCTCCAATCGTACCGGGAGAGGTCAGACCTACCTGAGCGTTCATGTTCGCACCATCCATGTACACCTGTCCACCGTGCTGGTGAATCAGCTGACAAATTTCAATGATTGACTCTTCAAATACACCGTGCGTGGAAGGATACGTCACCATCAGACAGGACAGGTTTTCGCTGTACTGCTCGGCTTTCGCTTTCAGGTCGGCCAGATCAATGTTTCCGTTTTCGTCGGTTTTCGTCACGACTACCTTCATACCCGCCATCACTGCCGAAGCCGGGTTTGTACCGTGGGCCGAAGCAGGAATCAAGGCAATATTGCGGTGCGTATTACCCCGAGCTTCGTGGTAGGCCCGGATCACCATCAAACCAGCGTATTCACCCTGTGCACCGGAGTTGGGTTGTAGCGACATAGCCGCAAAACCCGTAATCTCGCACAACCAGTCATTCAGATTTTTAAATAAGGTCTGATAACCGGCCGCTTGGTCTTTAGGAGCAAATGGGTGCAGTTTTCCAAAATCATGCCAGGTTACGGGAATCATCTCCGTGGTTGCGGTGAGTTTAATGGTACAC
>NZ_JBMDWJ010000079.1:0-13976 GCF_048595215.1 Siphonobacter sp. | reverse complement strand
ACCTTGCGTTATGCCCTGGCTCTGGGTTTTTTCATTGCTACGTTTAAATTATTGTTGACTTAATCGATACTCTTAACAAAAAACGACCCGTAGCATCTACGGGTCGTTTTTGTTGGGAAAATCGTTTATCCACCGATTGTCGTCATGGATTCATGCACCAGCGATTGTCGGTTGTTTTCGGCTTCGTAGCCGTCTTTCGGTCGTTTCTGGAAGACGCGGATGAATTCCTGTTGCAGAGCTTCATCGCTGATGCCGCTGCGGATTAAATCCCGGACGTTTAATACGCCATCGTCGTACAGGCAGGTTTTAAGCGTACCCTGAGCGGTCATCCGAATGCGATTGCACGTGCCGCAGAAGGTCCGCGAGAAGGCGGCAATGATGCCAATATTTCCCAGAAAGCCGGGAATCTGGTAATGATAAGCGGTAGAGTTAAGCGGATCGATTTGCTTTTGAATGTCAGGGAATTCGGTCTGTAAATGCTCCAGAATCCGGCGGTACGTCCAGTGAAGGGTTGGGTAATGCGAACCTTCCCCATTAAAGGGCATCTCTTCAATGAAACGCACGGATACCGGATACTTTTCCGTGAGTCGGGCCAGCGGAATGAGATCTTCAATATTGCGGCCTTCCATCACTACCGCATTCAGCTTCACTTCAAAACCGGCGTCGAGCAGTTCATACAGGCAGGCTTCTACTTTAAGAAATTCATCCCGCCGCGTAATCTCATAAAAACGCTGCCGATCCAGCGAATCCAGACTTAAATTGATCGTTTTGACGCCGATTTTCTTCAAATCGGGGATGTATTTCTGCGTTAAAACGCCGTTCGTCGTAATCGCGATTTCGTCAATGCCCTCAATAGCGGCGAGCTGGTACAGAAAATTAGGGAGTTGATGCCGTACGAAAGGCTCGCCCCCAGTAATCCGCACTTTCCGTACGCCCAGTCCTGCCAACACTGACGTGATGCGAAGCATTTCTTCGTAGGTTAGCAATTGCTTTTTCGGCAGATACGCAATGCCTTCTTCGGGCATGCAGTAAAAGCAGCGAAGGTTACAGCGATCCGTAACGGCCAATCGCAGATACTGGATGGGCCGTCCGTGATTGTCATAGATTTGTGGGCGATCAATTGGCATGATAAACAAATAAACGAAAAATTTGAACACTTGTTCCGCAAGCTTTATCAACTTTGAAGAATGGAATTAACAATTCACTTGTACGGAATCACCCGTGATATCATTGGGCAGTCGCGATACGTCGTGCAATTGCCCCCCGGAGCCCGGGTACAGCAGTTGCTAGAGTCCGTTCGCACGAGCTATCCGGAATTGGCGGGATTGAAATCCTTGCTCGTAGCTGTCAATGAAGAATATGCCGACGCCGAAACACCCTTGAGCGAACGGGATGAAATCGCCCTGATTCCGCCCGTGAGTGGCGGTTAATTTTCAACTAAACTTTTACGTATGATTGCTGTCACGGATCAGCTCATTGATATTGCCGCCTGTATCGACGCGGTACAGGCCGAACGAGCCGGAGCGGTGGACGTTTTTATTGGAACGGTTCGTAACCGTAACCAGTCCAAGGACGTGGTACGGCTGGAATTCGAGACGTTTGACTCGATGGCCGTCAAGAAAATGAAAGAACTGGCGGAAGAGGCCTCGCGTCGCTGGCCCGTCGAAAAAGTGGCGATGGTACACCGCAAGGGCGTCCTGTCCATTGGTGAGGTGGCCGTAGTCATTGCTGTTTCAACGCCGCACCGAAACGATGCCTTTGAAGCCTGCCGCTGGTTGATTGATACCTTAAAACAGGTGGTACCCATCTGGAAGAAAGAAATCTACGAAAACGGCGAGGAATGGCTGGAAGCCCATCCCTAGGCAAGCTTGAAAAGGAGTGAGTAACAGGCGTTCTACGGCCTACATCTTCTGATAGAAAGTTTATGAATTATTGAGACTGCCTGCGGGCGGTCTTTTTTGCTTTAAAGCCCATCAAAATTTTCGGGGAAAGGCTTGCGGGTTCCGAATCATTTTTACCTTTGTGATTAATTAGATTAAATCTAAATAAATATAACGAAACAGAATTACCCCGTGGCTTTCCTACGAACGATCATTACAGTGCTGACTTTTAGCTTGATTACGAGTTTATTATGGGCTCAAACGGGTCAGGTGATGGGCAAAGTGACGGATGAACAGGGAGAAGCCGTAGAAGCCGCTTCGGTAGTGATCAAAGGCACGATCTATGGGGTGTCGTCGGATCAGCAGGGCATCTATCGCTTTAAAGAACTAAAAGCCGGTACGTACCAGATTCGAGTCAGTCGGGTGGGCATGAGCAGTCAGGAACTTGCCCTGAACGTAAAGGAAAATGAAACCACGACCCTGAATATTCAACTTCGGAGTGAAAACAATGATTTTCAGGAAGTAGTCGTTACGGGTCAGTTTGAACCGCAGTCCCTACGACAGTCTGTTTTTCAGGTACGGACGATTGAACTGGAACGCATTCAGGCCCGGGCCGCGACCTCGCTGGTGGGCGTATTGAATACGGAATTAGGTATTCGCTTTTCCAATGACCCCGCTTTGGGGACCTCCGATATTCAACTCATGGGCATGGCGGGCCGCAACGTAAAAATTCTGCTTGATGGGGTACCTATGCTCGACCGCGGTGATACCCGCGAAAGCCTCAATCAGATCGACATTAATACCATTGCCCGTATTGAAATTGTGGAAGGTCCCATGTCCGTTTCTTACGGCTCGGATGCTCTGGCGGGCGTCATCAATATCATTACAAAGAAACCCGGTGCCGAGCGACTTTCCATCATGGCCCGTGTACAGGAAGAAAGCGTGGGGGAGGAGTATGCTCCTTTTACCGGAAAAGGTTCTCACATTGAAAGTGCTAACCTGACCTGGCAGAAAAAAGGCTGGTTTCTATCAGCGGGAGGTACCCGTAATGCCTTTGGCGGCTGGCAGGGGTACTCGGCAACCCGGACGCAAGATTGGCACGGAAAGGCCCAGGGCTTGGGGAATGGCACTGTGGGTTACACGGGGAAAACCTTCAACATTCGGTATCGGCTCGATGGGCTGCACGAAAAAATCAATGCGTTAGGAGCGGTCAATGCCAATACCAATCGGGCTCTGGATCAGAATTTCATTACGCGTCGACTGATGCATCAGGGGCAGGCGGAATGGAAGGCAAATGATCGGTTGAGTCTGAATGCAGTAGCCGCGTATACGGACTATAGTCGTCGCACCCAATCGACGGTTATTGATTTGAATACCGGTCGCCGAACGCTTTCGACGGATCAGGGCCAGCAGGATCTTTCACGTTTTGAAAATGTGATGTTCCGGACGACGGCCCAGTACAAACTTTCATCCGCCGTATCGCTACAACCCGGTTTGGAATTGAACCGCGATCACGCCAGTGGGGCCCGAATTAGTGGAACGCCTTCCATTACGGATGTGGCCCTGTACGTTTCATCCGAAATCCGGCCCGTCTCCGGTCTGGTATTACGACCTGGCTTACGCTTTATTCGAAATTCGGCTTACGATGCTCCGCCCGTTATTCCTTCGCTGAATACCAAGTTTTCACTGACGAAAAAACTCGATCTACGACTCGCGTACGCCCGGGGTTTTCGTTCGCCGGCGTTGCGGGAACTATACTTCAGTTTCTTCGATGCGAGTCACTCCATTGCGGGCAATCCCAATCTGAAAGCCGAGTACTCCAACAGTTTCAATGGGTCCTTGGCCTGGCTGGCCTTGCAGGATAAAACCGTATATCTGAGTTCAACGCTTACGGGCTTTTACAACGATTTTCATGATCTGATCGGGTACGGAAACGACCCAACGGACCCCAAAATCATGCGTACCGTCAACATTGATCGCTTCAAAACGACGGGTCTGACGCTCAATAATGTGCTGCAATGGAAGGACCTTAAAACCAATTTTGGGTATTCCTACATTGGACGCTTTAATCAATTGTCAAGCTCTCGGGATTTGCCGGAATTTGTCTGGTCTTCGGAAATCAATGCCAATGTCATCTATACCGTCAAGCCATCGCGTACGCAGATCAACCTCTTCTATAAATACGCCGGCAAACGCACTTCGTATCAAACGACGGCTGATTTACAGACGCAGCTCTCCGAAACGGCGGCCTACCACTGGCTTGATTTGTCGTTGTCTCAACCCGTATTCAAAGTCCTAACCTTACAGGGCGGCGTAAAAAATCTGCTGAACGTAACTCGGTTGAATAATACGGCTACCGAGAGCGGCAGTGCCCATAGTACCAATGGCCCGATTCCGATGAGTTACGGACGTTCGTATTTCCTGGGTTTAACCTTCAACTGGAGTCAACACTAATTCTTTTCCCAATAACCCAATCAAGCAAATCCATGAGTACGCAAAAACTACGCTCTATTTTTCTGCTGTTAAGCCTGACGGCCCTGGTGCCGGCCTGTAAAGACGATGATCCGCCGCTACCCGATAACACGGTACAATTTGAAGCCAGTGAAGTCGGATTTACGGCGGATCAGACTGATTTAGAGGTGAAAGTAAATCTGGACCGTACGGTGGCAGCGGCGACCAATGTTACCGTCGAACTGACCCCCACGGGCATTGCCTATGGTACACACTTTACGACGACCCCCGCCGCCACCAATAATACACTTACCCTGACCGTTCCGGCTAATACCAAGGCTACTTCATTCAAAGTAACCAAGGTAGCCAACCTCGTACTCAATGGTTCGGAAACGATTGACTTCACGATAAAATCCGTCGGTACGGGGCTCGTCATCGGACAAACGGCCAAGGAAAAACTGAAGTTCTCTTCCATCATTTCCAGCGGTTCTGCCCTGAAACTCAATGGTGGGGCTGGCGGATCGAGTGCTTTGAACTCGGTATTCGTGGATTTCAGCAGCAACAGCCAAACGGCCATTGCCCGGAACAGCTGGGAGTTAGGCTTTTTTGGAGGAAGTGACTTCCGCGTAATCATCAATGCAACGACGGGAGCGGCCGTAAAAGCCCTTACGAAAACGGATCTGGCTCAGGTGACGGCAGCGGATACGGTAGCTCTGGCAAACACGCTGATTTTGGGTCAGGGTCAGGGAACGTTCGATATTATTGATAATGTCGATGGTGATTTGTCCAAGACGGCCATTAAGGAAATCTCAGCAACGGACGCCAACAACCCCGTATACATCCTGAACCCGGGAGCATCGGGTACGGGCCAGAAACCCTGGTATAAAATCCGGATTTTACGCAAGGGAACGGGCTACACTGTACAGTATGCCCGCATTACTGAAACCACGTTTAAAACGCTGGACGTAACCAAAGATGGAAACGTCAATTTTAGCTACGTTTCGCTACCGCAGGGTAAAGTTGTAGCAGGAGAACCCGCGAAAGCCAGTTGGGATATCGTTTGGGGATTGACGACGTATAAAGCCACCGAAACGATTCCGTATCCATACGCTGACTTTGTACAAATCAACAGCTTAGCGGGGGTACAGGCCGCTGAAATCCTGACCAGCACCGGTAGCTATGACGCCTACGCCGAAAGCAATGTAGCAGCTACGCCTTTTAAAAGCGATCGTAATCTGATTGGAGGTAACTGGCGTACCTCGGCTGGACCGAATGGAACGCCGGCTGGTGTGAAAACGGATCGTTTCTACGTTATTAAAGATGCTGCTGGAAATGTGTACAAGCTCAAGTTTATCAACTATACGTCAACGGACGGTGGTGAACGGGGCTATCCAAATATTGAGTACAAGTTAGTGAAGAAGGGAAGCTAATACGATTCTATCCAATGGAAAGGCCCGGCTGAGGAATCAGCCGGGCCTTTCCATTAGTGCGAATATGCTAATACTCGTAAAGTACCTGTACCGGAAAGTGATCCGATCCTTTGACTTCGCGATGCACCTGATGACGGAGTACTTTAAAATGATTACTGTGAAACTGATTATCGATGCGAATCAACCAGGGGCTGCGATTGAGCGTAAAACCAAACCCATTTCCGGCTTCTTCAAAGCTGTTTTTAAGGTACTGACGGGTTTTTCCGTAAGCGATACCCGTGGGTACCTCATTGTAATCGCCGCAAAGAATAACGGGATACGGACTATTCTTTACTTCTTTGAGTACCTCATCAATTTCCTCGTTGTGAGCGATAAAACCCGCTTTCAATTGGTGAAGAATACTTCGCGTTTCGGCTTTAGCCGATTTCGAATTAGGTGCTTTGACGACCTTCCCAACCCGTACTCCCATCGAATACAGGTGGAGGCTAATAACCCGGAGCGTATCATTCCCTTTTTTGATATCCGCTCGCACGTAACCGTTATGGCCACCCGCATTTTCAAAAACCCGGGAGTCTTGATCAATAATAGGATACTTAGAAAAAAGCACAGGACCTAAATAACCTGTCTCGCCCGTGCGGGCTTCCCCTTCGTACCAGCTTAGATTTTTTAATACGGCTTTGTAGGTAAAGCCGGCCTTTTGCAAAAGAGCCGTCGATTTGAAATCGCTTGGGTAACTAGCATTTTCCTGATTATAATATTCCTGCATACAAAGCACATCCGAGTCACTATGCTGAAGCCAGTTTAACATGGTGCGTGCAGGCCTGGTATCTTTGGTAGTCCAATAGGTAGAAACCGTAAAAAACGTCGTATTAAACGTCGTGACCGACAGCGTTTTATGATTTTTCGACGAGGCAGTGGGTTGAGCTGAGAAGCCAATGGTTCGCTGCCAGAAAGGCCAGCCAAGGATCAGTACGAAAAGAGGGAACCAGGCTCGACTTACCTTTTTGAAAAACCAGAAAAGCGTTAACAAAGCAACCAGAACCATCACTTCAGGCATGCCAATGAGCCAGAATCCGGTAAGCCAGTGCGTCCACCACAGGGTATAGCCAAAGAGATAACCGATTAGTAAAAAGGCACACAAGGCGTAGGTACCCAGAGCCAGTAATTTGGTAAAAAATCCTTCAGTGGGGTGTTGGGAAGCCATTTGTTACTAGATAGGTATGGGGTTGATTCCGTAAAAAACGCAAAATTGTTTCATTTCCCCCAAGCAAGCGATCTTATTACGGAAATACTCAAGCCTGGACACACAGGAATATTGTTTATTACGGAAAAAAAGCTTTATTTTGCATCGGATTTTAACGGAATGAAGAGGGGCAGCAAACTCCTCTTCTTTGTTTATAGACCGTAAGGGAAAATCCTATAAAGCAGTAGTCGTTGATTAGTAAGGATTTATCGTTAATTTTCAACGCAACTCTTGAAGAGTCCTATGAATTTGAAGGCAAAAATAACAGAGCTGGCTACGGCCTTGCTGCCCGATGAAAGTTATTTTCTGGTAGATATACAGGTAAGTGAATCCCGTATTAAATCGAAAGTGACTATTTTACTGGACAGCGATGCTGGAATTAGTATTGACGAATGTGCCGCGTTAAGTCGGGAATTGGGCCGGCAATTAGAGGAACTGAATTTGTTTGAAAACGCTTATACATTAGAAGTATCCTCTCCTGGTGTCGATTTTCCACTTACGCAAACCCGTCAATACCAACGCAACGCCGGTCGTAAGCTACGAGTTCAGTTCTTGGATGGTGGAGAGAAAATGGGCACGCTTAATGCGGTAACCGATTCCACCATCACCCTGACTACGGATGGAACCAAAAAGGAACCTTCGGTAGACCTCGTAATACCTTATTCCGAAATTAAGAAGGCACAAGTGCTGGTTTCATTTAAATGATCGCGTAACCGGGCGTTTTTAGCTGACGAGGCAAAGCCTAACTCCGCAAGTAGCCGGATGCAGTGGGCTGGAAAACAACAAAACCAATGACGAACCGATGAACAGTGCAGAACTGATTGCTTCCTTCGCCGATTTTGCGAGAGAGAAGAACATTGACCGTCCGACGATGATCAAAATTCTGGAAGATGTCTTCCGGACCATGATTCGTAAGAAATACGGTACTGACGAGAACTTTGACGTAATTATCAACCCCGATAATGGGGATCTGGAAATGTTCCGGACCCGTGAAATCGTGGATGATGATTCAGAAGATATTTGGGATTACGATAAAATTCCGCTGGCCGACGCTAAGAAGATCGAAAAGGATTTTGAGGTAGGCGAAGAAGTAGTGGAAGAAGTAAAACTGGAAGATTTTGGTCGTCGGGTCGTACAAACGGCTCGCCAAACCCTGATTCAGAAAGTAAAGGATATGGAGAAGGAATTGCTCTATTATCGTTACAAAGATCAGGTAGGAGAGTTGCTGACGGTAGAAGTGTATCAGGTACTAGGACGGGAGATTATCTGTCTGGATGCTCAGGGAAATGAATTAAGTTTGCCCCGTGATCAGCAGATTCCCCGGGATCGCTTTAAAAAAGGCGACTCCACCAAGGCCGTGATTCACAAAGTAGAAATGAACAACGGTACTCCGAAAATCACGCTTTCCCGGACGTCCCCAGTATTCCTGGAACGTTTGTTTGAGCAGGAAATTCCTGAAGTAACCGATGGATTGATTATGGTACGCCGTGTGGTACGTGAACCAGGCGAGCGGGCGAAGGTAGCCGTAGAATCTTACGATGACCGGATTGATCCCGTAGGTGCTTGCGTAGGGATGAAAGGTAGTCGGATTCATACGATTGTACGGGAAATGAACAATGAAAAGATTGACGTGATTAACTTTACGGATAATATCGAGTTGTTGATTGCCCGGGCATTAAGTCCAGCTAAAATTAGCCGCATGAGTATCCATAAGGATGACAAGCGGGTATCGGCTTGGCTTAAGCCCGATCAGATTTCACTGGCTATCGGAAAAGGTGGTCAGAATATTAAGCTGGCAGGAAAATTAGTAGGTATGGAAATCGACGTCTTCCGCGAAACCGAAGGGCCCGTGGACGACGATGACGTAGAACTGAACGAGTTTTCCGACGAAATTGAACAGTGGGTCATTGATGAATTCCACCGCGTAGGTCTCGATACGGCCAAGAGTGTCATTGCCATGGGCAAAGAAGACTTGGTACGCCGGACGGAGTTGGAGGAAGAAACCATCGATGAAGTACTGGACATTCTGCGACAGGAATTCGATTAATGCGAACGGAGGTTTAACGGTTACGAGCTATGGGATATATAGTGCGTAACCATCTGAACAAGACCCGTTACGCACTATACCGTATTCAAACACCCTAAACTCTTACTTATAAACCACTCGTTTTGACGAATTCAGACAGTAACATGGCAGAAGAGATCCAAACAATGCGTTTAAATGTGGCGGCACGAAAGATCAACGTGGGCATGGGAACCATTGTGGATCGACTATCGGCCAAAGGATTTAAAATTGACAACAACCCCAATACCAAACTGACCGGAGAACAACTCCAGGTATTGGCAAAAGAATTTAGTGCTCCTGACTTGCTGAAAGAAGGACCTAAGCCTGCTGAACCCGCCGCGACGGCTCGTCCTAAGGCTGATGATGATTTGCCCCTGTATTTCCGTCAGAAGTCGGAAGAAGCGGCCGCTACTCCTGTAGCTGAAGAAACGAAGCCTCAGGAGCCAGCCAAAGAAGAGCCTCGGCTACAAGGATTAAAGGTACTGGGTAAAATTGACCTGAGCACGGGTAAACCCGTTGTTCCGGCAGCTTCGCCCGTGGCCCCTGCGACACCCGCTGTACCTCCTGCACCGAAGGTGGAAACACCCGCGGCAGAAACGGCACCCGCTGTAAAACCCGAGGAACCCAAACCGCAACCCGTAGCTGAAAAGCCAGTTGTACCTGCACCTGCTCCCGAGCCTGTGGTTGAAAAACCCATCGTGGCAGAGCCCGTTAAATCGGAGCCTAAAGTAGAACCAAAGGTGGAAACGCCGGCTCCACAGCCTGTCGTAACCCCTCAACCCGTCGCTGAGACGAAGCCTGAACCTACTGTTGTAGCAACGCCCCCGGTGGCTACGGTGGTAGAGCCTGCCTCTGCTCCTAAGCAGGAGCCTGAAAAGAAAGCTCAAACGCCCGAGCGAACGAATAATTCGGCCGGAACACCACCCCAGAACCCTCGGGCAGGTGGACAAAACGAGCGTAAAGATTTTCAGAAGCAAAGGCCAGAAACCAAACAAGAACCAAAGCCAGAGCCAAAACCGGAAGTGAAGACAGAAACACCTCCCGCCACACCGCCCGAATTGATTGAAGCAAAAGCCGATCGATTGAAAGGGTTGACCGTGCTGGGTAAAATTGAATTACCGACGAAACAAGATAATCGCGGCAATAATAACCGTGGCGGTAATTCGAACAACGAGAAAAAGAAACGCAAGCGTATTAAGCCCGTAGAGCAGGACCGTAATCAGGCTCGTTCTAATGCTAACAACGCGAACAATAACGAACCTAATAACCGCCAGAATAATAACCAAAATCGTCAGGGTGGCAATCAGGGGAATCAGAATTCCAATAACCAGGATCGGAATCAGGGACAGGATCGCAACAACAATAACAACAATGGTGCGAACAACAACCAGTCTCAGAATAACAACCAGGGCGGAGGTAATAACAACAATAACAATCGCAACAACAACAATAACCGGAATAATAACAACCGGGGTGGTAACCGTCGCGATGAACCTTCGAAAACGGAAGTACGTGATAATGTAAAGAACACGATGGCCCAGATGGGCGGTGGTGGAGCCAAAAAGCAAAACTTTGGTGCAGACCGTCGTCGGGAACGTCGCCAGGATCGGGCCCGTCGCCGGGAGGAAGCCGAACAGCACGAACTCGAACAAGAAAAAATCCTCAAGGTAACCGAGTTCGTATCGGCCAGTGATCTTGCTTCGTTAATGGATGTTTCCATCAACGACATTATCCAGACCTGTATGAACATGGGTATGTTCGTATCCATCAACCAACGTCTGGATGCGGAAGCTATCGCAATCATTGCGGATGAATTTGGATTTGATGTTCAGTTCATCTCAGCCGAAGAAGAGGTTGAATCAGCTCTGATTGAAGAGGAAGATACTCCGGAAAGCTTAGTACCCCGTGCTCCAGTAGTTACGATCATGGGTCACGTTGACCACGGTAAAACCTCCTTACTGGATTACATCCGTAAAACGAAAGTTGCTTCGGGTGAAGCCGGTGGTATTACCCAGCACATTGGTTCGTATAAAGTAAAAACAAACGACGGTCGCGAAATCGCATTCTTGGATACCCCAGGTCACGAAGCCTTTACGGCCATGCGTGCTCGGGGAGCTAAATTGACGGACGTTGCCATTATCGTGATTGCAGCGGACGATAGCGTGATGCCCCAAACCCGGGAAGCCATCAACCACGCCCAGAATGCGGGTGTTCCGATGGTATTCGCTTTCTCGAAAGTAGATAAGCCCGGTGCGAATACGGAGAAAATCCGTGAAGGTCTGTCGCAAATGAATATCCTGGTTGAAGAGTGGGGTGGGCGTTTCCAGACTCAGGAAATCTCTTCGAAAAGCGGTTTAGGTATTGACGAACTGCTGGAAAAAGTATTGCTCGAAGCCGAGTTACTTGATCTGAAAGCCAATCCTAACAAACGTGGTGTAGGTACAGTGGTGGAAGCTTCTCTGGATAAAGGTCGCGGTTATGTCGCAAACATTCTGGTACAAAATGGTACGATGAGTGTGGGTGATGTAATGCTGGCTGGACCGTTCTTCGGTAAAGTGAAGGCCATGTTCGACGACAAAGGCCAACGCGTCAAATCCGTAGGCCCTTCTACACCTGTGCAGGTCTTAGGTTTGAGCGGTGCTCCCACGGCTGGGGATAAAGTGAATATGATGGAAACGGAGCGTGACGCCCGTGAAATTGCGAACAAACGGGAGCAATTACTGCGTGAACAGTCACTCCGTACTCGTAAACACATTACACTGGAAGAAATTGGTCGCCGGAAAGCGATTGGAAACTTCAAAGAGCTTAACGTCATCGTTAAAGGGGACGTGGATGGTTCTGTGGAAGCACTTTCCGATTCGCTGCTTAAACTCTCGACGGCTGAAGTTAATGTTAACATCATCCATAAGGGCGTAGGTCAGGTAACTGAATCTGACGTGATGTTAGCCTCTGCTGGGGATGCCGTAGTCGTAGCCTTCCAGGTTCGTCCTTCGCTCAACGCTCGTCGTTTAGCCGATCAGGAACAAATCGAAATTCGGAATTACTCCATCATCTACCAGGCAATCGAGGACATCAAGAAAGCCATGGAAGGTCTGCTGGAACCCGAATTCCAGGAAGTGGTTACGGCCAACATTGACATTCGCGAAGTATTCCGGATTTCCAAAATTGGTACCGTTGCGGGTTGCTATGTAACCGAAGGTACGGTGAAACGGAACAACAAAATCCGCGTAATCCGCGACTTCATCGTGATCCACGAAGGAGAGATTCAGGCCCTGAAACGTTTCAAAGACGACGTATCCGAAGTGAAATTTGGTTACGAATGTGGTCTGAGCATCAAAAACTTCAACGACCTGGAAGTAGGCGATACCATCGAATGCTTCGAAATGCAGGAAGTAAAACGGAAGTTATAAGCAATAGTTGAGGGTTGTAAGTGGTCAGAGGATTCGTCAAAAATCTTCGGTCAACGAAAACAAACAACTGAAAACTAGTAACAAAATAAAAGCCTTCATCCAACTTGGGTGAAGGCTTTTTCGTTTATACGCTATATTTTTAGTTATTTCAGGAATCCGACTCTGGGGACCTAACATTTCACGGAAGCATCCTGCCCGATCACCTTCCATAGCTGACACGTCGTATTTATGCAGTTTTTGTATCCTGCTTTTCTTTGGGGACTCTTGGCCGCCGCTATTCCGGTACTGATTCACCTATTTAATTTCCGGCGAGTCAAGCGAGTTTACTTTACCAACGTCAGCTTCCTCAAACAGATTAATACGACTACCAGTAGCTTTCGACGCCTGAAGCATTGGCTGATTATGGCGGCTCGTATATTGGCATTAGTTTGTTTGGCTCTGGCCTTTGCCCAACCCTTTATTCCTGCCAGCCAAACGACGGGCGTGAGCCGGGATGGCGTTACCAGCATTTACCTGGATAACTCGCTGTCGATGCAGAACTTAGTGGATAACCGCCGTTTGCTCGACGTCGCCGCTACCAAAGTAGAAGAGTTACTGGGAAATTTTCCGAATGCTCCCACCTTACAACTGATCACCAATACATTTGGGGCGGAAGAACATGCCTTGCAGGGAAGTCAGAAGTTACGGGATCGGCTGGCTTCCGTTGATTTTGCTCCGGCGGGTCGCTCGCTTGAAAGCGTGTACCGACGGCAACAGCAACTGGCCTCCGCCCATAGTACGGGTAAAAATCAACTATTTTGGTTTTCAGACTTTCAGAAATCAACGGCGGGGGATTTACAGAAACTAGTACCCGATTCCAGTACCCAGCTTTTTCTGGTACCCGTGCAGGGAACCGCTACCCAAAACGTCTTTGTAGATACGCTGTGGCTGAATACGCCTTTTATTCGCGAAATGCAGTCCAACGTAGTAACCGTACGCCTTCGTAATTCAGGTACGAAGCCCGTTGAAAACCTGGGCGTTAAACTCTTGCTCGATGAAACGCAGGTGGCTACGCAAATCGTCTCTATTCCGGCTGAAAACTACGTCCAAACTACGTTCAATTTTACCGTGCGGGGGAAGGGTTTCAAACGGGGCCGGATTACCTTTGAAGATTCTCCGGTACTGTTTGACAACGATTACTATTTCGTGCTTAATGCGGCTCCCCGCATCAATGTGGTTCAGGTATATGGGCAGAAATCAGGCAATTTTATTGAGAATGTTTTTGCGAATGATAGCCTCTTCCGGCAACAGAATTTTTCAGTAAGTAATGTCGACGTTGGGAAATTTCAGGCGGCTAATGTCATCGTACTCGAAGGAGTGGATCGGGTGGAAGGAAGCTTACTGTCCGAGTTGCAACGATTTGTACAGGGGGGCGGAAGTTTGGTGATCATCCCACCCGCTCGGGTCAGTAATAGTTCCTGGCTGAATGGGTTGGGTATCCAGAATGTAGCTTCAATC
>NZ_JBMDWJ010000078.1:0-17216 GCF_048595215.1 Siphonobacter sp. | reverse complement strand
TTAAGTTCTTCCAAAGAATTTCTGAGATTTTTAGTCGCTTTCAGTAGCGTTTCCCGGTTGGACCGGAAGGCTTCGAAGTAGTTGAGGAATTCCAGCAGACTGATATTCTTCCGCTGGAAATTGCGACTGATGGCCTCGCTGAGTTCCTCCAGTTCCGTCGCGTAATTGGCGTCGATTCGTTCGTAGAAATCACTGGTTCCGAGGAAGTTGGCGTACGCTTTAAACAGCTGATTCTGCCAGTCATTACGGGCTTCTTCCAGTTGACGACTCGTTTTTTCGATCTCGATTTTACTCGACAGAATGTTGCCCTTGTTCCGATCGAAAACGGGAATATCTGCGGATACACCAAACCCAACGAAATCAAGCATGGTATTCCCGTTTCGATCGTAGCCTGCTTTGAGTGTTAGATCGGGCGTTCTTTTGGCCTCCTCGTAACGGCTCTGGGCTTTGGCATACGCTACTTCGCTCTGGGCCGCCCGCAAGCGTGGCGGATCTTCACTGACGCGTTGGCGGAAGAAAGAAAAACCTCCTTGCTTTAACGCGGTATAGGCGGGCAAAACAGAACCATCCTTAATAATCAGATACGTCGTTACGGGCAGAGCCATCAGCGTTTTAAGCTGCTGCTGCGAATCCTGGATTTCCTGATCCAGCTCCCGCAAATCGTCCATCAACTCCAGCTCCAGGGATTTTAACCGGAAGTACTCCGCTTTCGAAAGGTTATTATTCTGATACTGACGCTCTTGGGCCTTAAACACTTCCGACAGTACCGTTAGCTGGTCTGCCAGGAGTTGTTTGGTCTGCTGATCGTACGTGAGTTCGGTAAGCAGATTGCGGAACTCAGCTTTTAAGGAAACCAGTAAGTCGAGGAAATACTGCTCCGTCCGATCCCGGTTTACCTTTTCAATCGCCACCATTTTCCGACGTTTTCCGGCGGTCAGGATGAGTTGTTCGAGATCAAAGGCAAACTGCTGATTTCGTCCGAAGTTTTTGCCCAGGGGCGGGGAAACCTCTTCGCCCCGCGTTTGTCGCTGGGTGGCCCAGAGGTTTACCTGATCAATACCGAAGTTGGGATTAGGCCAGGCCTTCGCCTGCAGAATCTGAGCCTCCGCCTGAGAAATCGTCAGCTTTTCGGCAATTAGACGCAGGTTATTCGTCAGGAATAACTGCTCGGCCTCCGCCCGGGTAATACGCATGGTATCAACCGGGACCGACTGAGCCCAACTGCTGCCTACACTTAGTATAAAAAAGAGAAATAAGATCCGACGCATAATGACCAATGACAATTACATTGGCAAAAGTGCGAAGTCAAGATTAAGGGTAAATTAACAGAATTATTAAAAGCAGATTGGAAGTAGATTAGAGTTTTCTAATCTAGGAAAAGGACCCGGTGTTTTGTAGCATTCGTACTGATTCTAGATTACGATTGCTTGAAATCAATCACAAATACTGACCCTTCTCCTACGATGGATTGAAAACTTAATGCAAAGCCATGAAGATCCAGAATACGTTGCGTTAAATGTAAACCTAGGCCGTGGCCTGCGACCGAAGTAGTGTTTGACCCACGATAAAAAAGATCGAAAATTTTCGATTGCTCCGCTGGATCAATGCCTCTACCCTGATCAATGATACGAATTTGTAAATTCGTTATATAATCCAAGGCGACAACGACAGGTTTGGCATCCGAAAACTTAATGGCATTCTCAATTAGATTAGTTAATACCAGTGAAAGCAATACTTCATTTCCTACAACAATTAGCCAATCCGTGTTTTCTTGTTCCGACGAAACTTCCACCTCGACCACCGCCGATGGGTGCGTCAATTGTATCTTGCCTAATACATCCCACAAAACATCGTCGATCTGAATCGCTTGAATTGGGAAATTGCGACTGGATTCCAGTCCCGACAGGATCAGTAAGCCTTCGAGAATACCCTTTAAATGTTGAGCATCCAGCAACAGGGTTTGTAATAAAGCCTGGTACTCTTCTTCACTTCGCTTCTGTTGTAAATTCACCTGTAACTCCCCAATGAGTGCGGCCAAAGGGGTCTTTAATTCGTGGGAAGCGTGTTTTAAGAAGTGTTTCTGGCTTTTCACGCTTTTTTCCAGCCGTTCCAGAAAATAGTTGAATGTGGCAACGACCTGCTGCAACTCATCGTCCGTAGCTCCTTTTTGCTGGGGTAAGCGTAAGTGCAGGTTATCCGCCGAAATCGTATTGACCTGATCAATGACTTCTGTGAAGGGGTGAAATGTTCGTTTGGACAGCCAGGCATTCAATAGTAGGTTGATGGCAATTCCTCCGAAAAAGAAGGTCAGCATGGTGATCCCCAGGTTAGTAAGCCGGTCCTGACCGCTTACATTAACCCCCGAAGAAATGATGATAAAATCCCCCTGGTTATCCTGATAATAGATACCCACACATTGCCGTCCATTCTGATAAAACTGCACCGACTTCGCTTGCGGTATTTCTTGTAATCGTTTCGCACTAACCGGTACAGCTGGACCATTATCTACGAAAATTAATTTACCCGTCGTATCGTATACCTGTACAATTTCATCCACTAAAGGCACACGATACATGGATTCCTGTTTGCTGTAATTTAGTTTCGTTGCTTCGTCTTTTTCGAAATAAACAAAGGCGGCAATCAGGGCACGATCGCTTAGCTTGTTAAAAAAAATCGTGTCGGTATGTTTCTTGAAGATGATATAAGTACCTACGAAAACAATCACCAGCGTAATGGCGAAAATAAGAGTGGATTGTAACGTAAGTTTAAAGCGAAGTTTCATTCAACAAAGTCTATCTAATAGCTATTTTATAACCCAGTCAATACCATCCTACTCTTCCGTATATTGTTCAAACAAATACCCTCTTCCTTTAATGGTTTGAATGAACTTGGTATCGTAGCCTTTATCCAATTTATTTCTTAGATAGTTGATGTAAACATCTACTACATTAGTGTTGGTATCAAAGTTTAAATCCCAGGCCGCTTCGGCAATTTCAGCACGCGTTACCACTCTTTCTTTGTTCTGCATAAAGAACAGTAAGAGTTTAAACTCACGCGGCGATAGCGTGATTTCGGTTTCTCCCCGTTTCACGACATGGCGATCCAGATTGATGCTTAAATCATGGTACGTATACTGCTCAAAGTTTCCCTTTTCGAAGGATTTTCGCCGCAGCTGAGCGTTGATCCGAGCAATCAGTTCCAGAAAGTTGAAGGGCTTTCCCAGGTAATCGTCGGCTCCGGCTTCCAGTCCCTGAATCTTCTCCTCCGGCGTATTTAACGCACTCAGCATGATAATCGGAACATTGATTTCCCGCCGCCTAATCGTTCGGCAAACATCAAACCCATCCAGATCCGGCAACATGATGTCCAGAATAATAGCATCAAACTCCTGGTGCATACACTCCTCAATGGCCTCGTAACCCTTCATCACGTGCCGGACCTGAAACATCTTTTCCCGCAATCCTTTTTCAACAAAGGAAGCCACCCGGCTATCATCCTCAACGAGCAGAATTTTTGACATGGCAGTATAAGCTGGTTACAGAAGTATAATTTAATAATGACAAAACTAGTTTTCGATTGTTCAAAACTGCACAGCCTACTGTTCGTAAATGAGCACCCATTCCCTTCTAACTATTTAGATATCTGCAGCTTAACAAACTTTAACTTTTCTTGGAATACTTTTAGGGCCACTTACTTCCGTTCGTTTCTTTCACTTCTTCCATTCGCCTATGTTCGGAAATTTCCTTACTCTTATCTTCCGTCAGTTTGCTCGTCAGAAAGTCTATACGTTTCTGCATCTGGCGGGTTTGGCCGTAGGCATAGTTGGTGGCATACTAACGTTTCTGTTTATCCGCTACCATTATACGGCGGATCGACATCATCAGAAATTCGATCGCATTTTTCGCGTAGTGACCGATTTACGGCTGGACGATGGATCCGTCGAAACCTATCCCGAAGCCATGCCTCCGCTGGCCCCTTTGTTACGACGGCAATTCCCGCAGGTAGAAGCGGCCACCTTCTTTGTGACTAATCAGGATGTTACGATACGTCAGGGTGACCGGGTTTTTCCCGAACATACGGGCGTTTTTCTGGTCGATTCCTCCTATTTCAAGATTTTCGACTACCAGTGGAAGCAAGGGACACCCGGGTCGCTGCAACAAAATACGGCGATTCTAACCGAGCGTTGGGCAAAAAAATACTTTGGTGATCGGAATCCAATGGGCCAACGCCTCGACATCGACAAAGAAACAAGCGTACTCGTCACGGGTGTTATCGCCGATCCACCACCCACGACGGATTTACAAGCAGGGATGTTCTTACCGCTGGACGTTATTCCCACTTTCGAAAAAGACAATTGGTGGTATTTAAATAGTACCAATCGCGTTTACGCTACGCTTAAAGATCCTGGACAGATGGCCCAACTGGAGCAATCCATGCCAAAGCTTATCCGAAAGGCCCTCGGGGCGGATGCTCGCTATATTCAACTGCACTGGCAACCCTTACGAGATGTGCACTTCGATTCGCGTACACCTGGCTCCATCCGCCGTACGCTGGTGTATACGCTGGCCTGGGTGGGGCTTTTTCTAGTACTAACGGCCTGTATGAACTTCATTAACCTTACAACGGCTCAATCGCTTCGCCGAGTGAAGGAAGTAGGCATTCGCAAGAGCCTGGGTAGTTCACGCCGACAGTTGCTAACTCAGTTTCTGCTTGAAACGGCCGTACTCGTAGGAATTGCTTTTCTGCTGGGCCTACTTCTGGTGGAGATACTGCTTCCGTATCTGAGTCAATGGACTCAGAGTCAGCTAAGCTGGCATCTAGACGCTAGTCTTATACTTTTTCTACTGCTACTTGCCGGAACAATTACGGGGCTAGCGGGTGCTTATCCGGCGTACCTTCAAGCCAACTTTGCTCCCATCGCGGCGTTGAAAGGTACCCTTCGGCCCCGAAGCACCATTTCTTTGCGGCAGGTTCTTACCGTTACGCAGTTTGTCGTTTGTCAGGTACTGATCACCGGTGCGATTGTCATGGTGTACCAGACCCGGTATTTCCAGCAAGCAGATTTAGGATTTAAAAAAGACAATATCCTGCTAATCAATCTCCCCGAGAAAGGCAAAGATCACGTATTACGACACGCCCTGGAGGCGTATCCGGAAATTCAGGGTCTTACCTTCCAGTTTCGTCCGCCTTCCTCGACGAAGATGAACGGCGGTACGTTTAAGTTTGCCGACAAAGCATCGTTTGAAACCTTTGCCTTACGGGAAAAAATTGCGGATGCGGCCTTTATACCGACGTATGGCTTACAGCTCGTGGCCGGGCGAAATATTACGCCGAGTGATACACTTCGGGAAATCGTGGTCAATGAAGCTTTTTTACGCAAGCTTCACCTGAAAGACCCCAACCAGATTCTGGGACGAAAACTGGATTATTACCTGGCTCACAGCTCGTTACCCATTGTGGGCGTTGTAAAAGATTTCCATCACTTATCCTTACACAAAGCCATCGAACCCTGCTTCATCGGTAGTCAGGCTTCGCTCTATCAGCAAGTAGGTATCAAACTGGCCGTGGATGATCTGGAAAAAACACTACCCCGGATACGAGCGGTTTGGGAAAAAATTTATCCGCAACAACCCTTCGAGTACCAGTGGTTGGATCAGCAACTAGCCCAGTCGTACCAGGCCGAAGGTAGCTTAGCCAACCTGATTGTACTGTTTGCGGGGGTAGCCGTCTGGATTTGCGGCTTAGGTCTGTTTGGCCTCATCCGGTTTATGGCCGAAACCCGAACCAAAGAAATAGGCATCCGAAAAGTCCTGGGGGCCAGCGAAGGACAGATTTTGTACCTCTTCGGGAAATCTTTCGTGATCATGGCTGCGTTAGGTTTCGTAGTGGCAGTACCCATTGCTACCGTACTCCTGCAAAGCTGGCTTGAACAGTTTACGTACCGTATTTCACTGCATTGGCTGTATTTCGGCGGCACCCTGCTTATTACGCTGGCCTTAACGCTGGCAGTCATAGCGTACCAGTCGATTCGAGCCGCCCGTACCAATCCGGTATACAGTCTGAAAACTGAGTGAAGCGTCGAGCCGTGCAACAAAAAGGAAACGAGCGTTGTCTTTGTCCAAAAACTACCAGAAATGATGAAACGTTTTTACCTTTTCCCGTTGCTGACTCTTGCTTTGGGTACAGCCTCGGCCCAATCCTCCGAAGATCAACCTTACCAGACGAAAACCTTTACGGGTAACTTATCCAACGTTCGGGTGGATGTTTCCGGCGGTAGTATTCAGGTTGAAGGAGGTTCTTCTTCCGACGTGAAAGTAGAAATGTATGTACGGCTGAATAACTGGCCCGCGAACAAGATCGATAAAGCGGAAATTGAAAAGCAACTCGCCGAGTATGAGCTGAGCATGAAAACAGAAGGTTCGTCGGTGGTGGTTTACTCGCGTCGTAAATCGGGGCTCTCCTGGAATTCAGATCGTAACATCAGCGTATCCTTCAAGATTTTTACGCCTCGCACCTTCGCTACGGACCTGCGTACCAGTGGCGGTAGCATTCGGCTGGCTCACCTGGACGGACCGCAACAATTTCAAACCAGTGGGGGCAGTCTGCACATGAGCGACGTAGCTGGTCTCATTCAGGGTCGAACCAGCGGCGGTAGCATTCATCTGAACAATTGCCGGAAGGAAATGAACGTACAGACCAGTGGGGGTAGTATTAACGCCGAAGACCTGGAAGGCAAAATCACATTAAAAACCTCCGGTGGTAGTGTACGTCTAACTCGCTTGAACGGTACCATTGAAGCCACCACCAGCGGGGGTAGCGTTCAAGGCGAGGCCATTAGCGGAGAACTCTATACGAAAAGCTCAGGCGGTTCCATCCGTTTATATAATTTATCAGCGGCGGTAGAAGCCGAAACGAGTGCGGGTAGTTTAGATGTAGAATTTGCCAAACTCAGTAAGTACGTCAAATTGCGGTGTTCAGCGGGCAGTATTAAGGTCCGCTTACCCGAAAATCAGGGCGTAGATCTGGCCGTACGCGGTAGCCGGATTCACTTTCCGCTCGCGAAGTTCCGCGGAGAAGCCGATGATACACACGTAGATGGCAAACTCAATGGCGGTGGCGTACCCCTCACGATTCACGGGAGTAACTCTGTATCCATTCAATAACTGAATTTCTTTTCTTGCATGTCCGAAAGCGAACACTCAATTGTTCGTTTTCGGACATAATTATTTTATAAATACCTTATAATCAAAACATTAATTCTTTTTTCATCGCTTTGGCATAGCTTTAGAAAATAGAACCTTCAAACAGCATCTCCATGATTTCACTGCAAGACATCGAACGGTATTACCAGAACGGGTTCACCAAAACATACATTCTCCGGCACGTTACGACCGAAATTAAAGAAGGAGAATTTGTCAGTATCATGGGTCCATCCGGGGCGGGCAAGTCTACCCTACTGAACATCATTGGCCTACTCGATCAGCCTACTTCAGGTGAGTATACGTTCCTCGATCAGCCGGTACAGCGACTCAGTGAGAAGAAACGTTCGGAGTTGTACAAAGCCTATATCGGCTTTGTCTTTCAGGCCTATCACCTCATTGACGAACTGACCGTATACGAAAACCTGGAGACGCCGCTACTGTACAAAAACGTACCGAGTTCCGAGCGGAAAAGCCGCATCGCCGATATTCTGGATCGTTTCAACATGGTTGCGAAGAAAGACTTGTTTCCCAATCAGCTTTCCGGCGGGCAACAGCAATTGGTAGGTATTGCTCGGGCATTAGTGGGTCAACCTAAAATTATTTTGGCGGATGAACCTACGGGTAACCTCCAATCGGCCCAGGCTGAAGAAATCATGCAGATTTTCAAGCAACTTAATCAGGAAGGAATCACCATTATTCAGGTAACGCACTCGGAAAAGAATGCGGCTTACGGCAACCGGATTTTACACTTGAATGATGGAAAAATTGTCGAAGACCTTCGCGTACAATCCATCGCCTAGCGTCTCTCGTTCGACCTTCAACTTCCCCCTCGTTTTCCTTTAGGTATACATTTCCATGAAAAAATTACTCCTTTTCACCGGGCTCTTGTTTAGTGGCTACCTGCAAGCCCAAACGCCCATGACGCTGAAACAGGCCGTAGATGTAGCCATCCGTAATAACTTAACGGTACGGCAAAATGAACTGCTGGTCGAAACGAGTGAGAATAACCTCTTACAGTCAAAACTGGCACTTCTGCCTTCAGCTCAGGCCAACGCTTCGCAGTCGATCAACTACGGTCGTAGTATTGACCCTTACACGAACGGATTCGTTAATGAAAAGCTGAATGCTTCTAATTTCAGTTTTTCGGCGGGCGTTACGCTGTTTAATGGGTTATACAATCAGAATTTCATCAAGCAGAACAATCTTCTGATGAAAGCCGCTGAACAGGATGTGCAACAAGCGAAAGACCAAGTGACCCTCAATACGATTCTAGCGTATTTGCAGGTCCTCAGTAGCGAAGATCAGGTTAATCTGGCGGAACAGCAGCTGGAGGCTTCTAAAATGCAACTGGAACGGACCGTAGCACTGGTTAAAGCAGGGAACTTGGCTCCGTACGATGAATACACCCTCGGTTCACAGGTGGCTAATGATCAGTTGAGTCTGGTCACCATGCAGGGCCAGTTGAAATTGAATCGACTCACCTTCTGGCAAACCCTAAACAACCCGCAGATTCCTCTGGACTTTAAACTTGAACGACTGACGCCGGAAGGGGAAATGGGCTACGCAAATACGGCTACGCAGGTATACGAGTCAGCGGAACAGAACCTAGCGATGATTAAAGCGGCTCAGATTCGCGTGAAGAGTTTTGATCATACCATCAAAATGCTTCGGGGTTTGCAGTATCCCCTACTTTCTTTGAATTCATTCGTTAGCACCCGGTACTCCTCTACGGCAAACGTGACTTACGGTGATCAATTAGGTAACAACTTTAACCGGAATTTTTCGCTGGATTTATCCATTCCAATTTTCCGAAGCTGGGTGTATAAAAACCGGGTTCAAAACGCAATTGTCGACAAAAAACGCTCGGAAGTGCAGGCTCAAAACGTACAGATTCAAGTTAAACAAGGCATTGAGCAGGCATACGCTAATCTGGAGGTAGCCAAGATGCGGTACGATGCTCTGGAAAGTCAAGTAAAAAACTTCGATGAGACCTTGAAATCGGCCGAAAGCCGCTTTCAGGCGGGTACACTGAACGTAGTCGAATACAATATTGCCAAAACTAACCTAGACCGAGCCCGTTTGAATCAGATTCAGGCTCGTTACGATTACCTGTTTCGAGTCAAAATTCTCGACTTCTATCAAGGTAAGAATTTGTTTGTAGACTAAGTCCGATTTACAGTTCCCAAACCGTAGGGTTTTGATGACGACGCAGATGCTTTCCGAAATTCATCCAGAAGGCCATGATCAAGTACAGCACCAACGGAGACCCCATTGTTAGACAGGAGGTGTAAATGAAGTACAAACGAATGCTGCTGGCAGAGATTCCAAGCCGTTCGCCTACCGACGAACACACGCCAAAAGCTTGACTTTCAACAAGATATCGTAAACGGTTCATGATTGGGCGATCTTTTGTTAATCGAAAATACGGACACTTCCCGAAAACATAAAAATTCATACCAATGTTTAAAAAAAAATTTTTTCGTTAAAACTGTATTAACCCTAATAAATAATCTTTTATTTCGTGAAAATCTTCCGTTTCAATATTTAATTTGTTATGCAAACAGGTACAGTAAAGTTTTACAACGAAAGCAAGGGGTTTGGCTTCATCGTTGACGATGCCACGGGACAGGACATCTTCGTTCACGTCACGGGTTTGAATGGGTTGCAAATCCGTCAGGATGATCGCGTATCGTATGAAACGATCAGCGGTAAAAAAGGCGTGAACGCAGTAAACGTAAAGAAATTGGCTTAGTCTTTTTTAAGTCACTTGTCTTAACTCCGGTCCCGGACTCTAGCAGAGTTCGGGATTTTTTTCTGTATCAGGACCAGATTAAGATCCAATAAATAGTAATTCTTTCCTGTCTTTTTAAAGCCAATGAAAAGGGAGACACTTTTAAAAAGAAAAGCCCCTCCCCTTTTAACTGAAACAGTAAACTACAAACGATGAACTAAATACCTAGACCCAGCTTTTCACCTCATCTAGCGTTGGCATTTTCGCTTCGATTTTCAACTTCTTCCGCAGTCCGCCCAGATCGTTGAATACTTTGTTCGGATTTGCTCCCTTCAACGCTTCTACGGTTAGGAAACCCATTTTCTGAATAGCCGGCACCCACTCCGCTGGAATACCCGCGGCTACGTAATCAGCTTCGGTAGCAACTTCCACTTTTTTCTCCGGACGCATTTGCGGGAAGAACAGAACTTCCTGAATGCTGGCGTTATTGGTCATCATCATCGTCAAGCGATCAATGCCGAAGCCAATACCGGCGGTAGGCGGCATACCATATTCCAACGAGCGAATGAAATCTTCATCGAGGGCCATAGCTTCTTCATCGCCACGTTCCGCTAGGCGAAGCTGTTCTTCAAAACGCTCCCGCTGATCAATCGGATCATTTAACTCCGAATAGGCGTTGGCAATCTCTTTACCGTTGACGTATATCTCAAATCGCTCTACGACGCCGGGTTTGCTCCGGTGCTTCTTAGTCAGGGGCGACATCTCCAGCGGGTGATCTATGATGAACGTGGGCTGCACCAGATTGCTTTCCACCGCTTCACCAAAGATTTCGTCAATAAGTTTACCCTTACCCATCGTGGCATCTACTTCCACGCCAAGTTTCTGAGCTTCGGTCCGCAGCTCGTCTTCCGATAGAGCGTCTACGTCAAGGCCAGTGTACTTTTGAATGGCCGCAGAAATACTCAGTCGGGCATACGGTCCCTGGAACTCGACTATATTATCGCCGATCTGTACCTGCGTTTGTCCATTCGTAGCGATCGCTACCTTTTCCAGAATTTCTTCCGTCATGTTCATCATCCACTCGTAATCCTTGTAGGCTACGTAGAATTCCATGGCCGTATACTCCGGATTATGGGTCCGGTCCATTCCTTCATTCCGGAACATTTTCCCGAATTCATACACGCCTTCGAATCCACCTACGATCAATCGTTTCAGGTACAATTCGTTCGCAATCCGCAGATACAGGGGCATATCCAGCGTATTATGATGCGTCTTAAAGGGACGAGCCGCAGCTCCACCGTGGATGGATTGCAGGATCGGGGTTTCTACTTCTAACCAGCCGCGATCATCGAAGATCCGCCGCATGGTTGAAATGATTTTGGCCCGCTTTACGAAAATGTCTTTTACCTGCGGATTCACAATCAGGTCAACGTACCGTTGACGATAACGTAACTCAGGATCCGTAAAGCCATCGTACACGTTTCCTTCGTCATCTCGCTTCACGATGGGCAGTGGACGAAGGGATTTGGTCAGGATGGTAAATTCCTGTACGTGAATAGAAATCTCGCCGGTCTGCGTTGTAAATACGTACCCTTTGATACCGATGATATCACCGATGTCAAGCAGCTTTTTAAATACGGTATTATAGAGGGTCTTGTCTTCGCCCGGACACAGATCGTCGCGACGGAAATATAATTGAACACGACCCGTAGAATCCTGTAATTCAGCAAAACTGGCCGAGCCCATAATCCGGAAGCTCATCAGGCGACCGGCAATGGAAACGGTTTTATAATCGGTTTTATTCCGTTCGTAATTTTGGAGAATGTCAGCGGCTGTAACGTTGATTTCGTAGCCTTCAGCCGGATACGGATCGATGCCCAACCGGTATAGTTCTTCCCGCTTTTGACGACGGAGTAATTCTTGTTCAGAAAGTTGCATGATTTAAAATCACCCTTCTCAGGGAATGTTGATAATACATCCACCCAGTGGATTGACTGCAAAAATAACCATTGCAGACTGCTCCGTTAGCATAAATACCTGCTCAATTTTAAGGTTTTATTCTTTCGCTACCTTTTAACTATCCTTAGATTTGTAGAAATCATCACCCCGTGTACCCATTCGTTGAGTCTGGGGACCTTTTTACTAGGAAGAGATATGCAGCGACTGACCCAAACGCAACGCCAAACTCTGAAGTTTTCGCCCCTGCAGATTCAGATGCTGAATTTGCTGGGTCTGAATACGCTGGAATTGGAGCAGCGAATAAAAGACGAGCTGGAAGAGAATCCGGTATTGGAAGAAGGCACCGAAACGCCCGAACAAACAGAAGAGAATTCCGACGGTTTGGATGAATACCAACCCGAAGGCAGCGATTTACCCACCGATGATTTTCGGGATTGGGACGAATTTGCCGATGATGACATTCCTGAATACAAAACCCGGTCGGATAATTTTGCCGCCGACGAGGATTTCTATACTTCTCCCATCGTTCAGTTGAACACCTGGCGTGAAGAACTTAAGGAACAAGTAGGTACACTTGAACTAACCGAGCGGCAGCGATTAATTGCTGATTTTATTGTGGATTCCCTCGATGACGATGGCTTTCTCAAGTACGATGCCTACAATATTGCCGACGATATTAGTTTCACGAACAACATCTGGGTGGAAGAATCAGAAATTGAAGAAATTCTTCCGCTGATTCGCTCGCTTGACCCTCCAGGTATAGCGGCCCGTGACCTACAAGACTGCCTGTTGTTACAACTGGAACGTAAGCCGCATACGCCCGAGAATACGCTTAGTATCGAAGTTGTACGGCGGCACATGCACGAACTGGCAGGGCGGAATTACGAGAAAATCATGCGGGTCATGAACCTGGACAATGAGCAGTTGAAAGAAGTCCTCGCCGTAATTGCTCACCTCAATCCGAAGCCCGTCGTTGGGGGCCAAAGTAGTGGTTTGGTTGTTAACGAGAATATTCTACCGGAGTATTTTATTTCGAATGATAACGGTTTATTTGAAGTAAGCCTCAATGGCCGCGATTTGCCCAGCATCCGATTGAGCAAGGCGGTGGTTGAAATGGCCGAATCTCGTAATAAAAGTGATCGGGCGGCCGCTCAATTCGTGAAGAGCAAGCTGGCCTCCGCTCGCTGGTTTATCGATGCTCTTAAGCAACGGGAGCAAACCATGCTGAATACCATGCGAGCCATTATTGAGTTTCAGAAGGATTACTTCATAACGGGCGATGTACGGCAGCTTAGACCCATGATTCTTAAGGATATTGCCGACCGCATTGGGATGGACATTTCGACGATCTCCCGCGTTACTTCGGGTAAATACGCCCAAACTCCCTTCGGTATTATTCACCTGAAAGACTTGTTTACCGAAGGCGTGAAAAACGACGAAGGCGAAGAAGTTTCTAATCGTGAGATTCAACAGGCTATTGTCGAAATCATCGAAAAAGAAGACAAACAGTCGCCGTATACCGATCAGCAGATTCAGGAATTACTGACGGAGAAAGGGTATCCGGTTGCCCGGCGTACAGTGGCTAAATACCGCGAACAACTGAACATTCCTATCGCCAAAATTCGTCGGGAGCTTTAGTATCGTTAAGAGCTATTACAAATAAGGCACTAAAAAGGGGGATCGTGATGACGATCCCCCTTTTTACTTCTCATACCTTCTAACCTTTTTAATACGATAAGTAACTAAACAAGAAAGGCTCCACTTGAAGCGGAGCCTTTCTTGTTATTTAGGAAAGATTAGTTTCTTCTTCTAGGCTTTCCTTTTTTAGCCTTACGGCCTTCTTGTTCGATGATACGTTGTTTCTCTTCTTCCGTAATCTGACGAATACTGGTTTTAGAGATGATGTATTTGCCTTTCGAACGAGTGATGGTTACTTGGTAATCACCTAAGTGACGAACCACTTCACCGTTTGCTTTCACTTCATCGATTTCGTAGATAGCCTTGAAGTATCTTGGACGCTTCATGCTAGATACCAGAGCATCGAATTGAGCAGGAACTGCGATTTCGATATCGTCTTTCAATTCTTCGAAAGCGTTCAGTTTAGCTTGTTCCAGTTCTTGCGTATACGTTCCGTACAGGGTGCGTTTGCGGTACGTACCACTTGCTTGACGCGTTCCATCGCAGTAGCAGTAGCATTGTACTGAATCACGACCTACTACCGTAGAGTAGTATGCAGAAACTTCAACTAAGCGGTGACGGAAACGAGTTTTTTCTTCGATAACTTTCGGAGCTGCTTTCTCAAAACCGAAGCTAGCCGTAGCTACTTCTGAGATACAACGTCCACACTTGTTGTTACGCTCTGAGTGAACCGTTACGTAGTAGAATTCCGTTTGAGAGATCGAGTCACCAGGGAATTTCAGATCCTGTGGCCATTCGAAGCTACGTTCGGTCGTGCTCTTCAGAGAGTATACAATTTCGTCTGACTCTGGAGATTTCTTGTGAACATTCACCGTATACGTTTCGCCAGCTTCTGAGCTTCCGCTCGTCCAGGTAACTTTCGGATACGTTCCTGCCCGGAAGAAGGTATTTGCTAACGAATCCTTAACGGTCAAGCCCGTGATCGTTTGATCGCCCAGCGTTACACCCGTAATCGTCGGAGCTACGCAAGTGGGGCATTCAGCTGGAGCCACTTGTACCAGCGTCGTACGGTTGAAAGACTTACGAAGAGCTAATTGCAGAGCCCAGCCACCGTGCTTACGTTTAAATTCCCAAATGTGAGCGGCGTTGTCTTGCGTGAAGTAGTTTACCTGCGTGTAAAAACCGCTGATTTGTGCTCCACCGTACCAGTTGTTACCGAAGGGGAAGAAGGCACCGATGTGTCCTTTAACGCCTGGGTGCAACAGCTTGTCCGTCGGAGAAACCATAGAAATCAATTGGTTGTTCTGGGTATTAATCGCTCCAATCATTGCTGATTGGGTACGGAAAATACCTGCTTTCACCGCAGCTTCCAAGAAGCTACTCTGGGGTTTCTTCGTCAGGTCGTACGAAATAACGGGACCCACTAAGAGGAACATGTCTTCAGAAGCACGTTTTCTTAGATCTACGTTTCCACGAGCTACATCCTGAGCATCGGCTTGAGCATACAGATAGTTTTTGTACGCTCCACGAACGAAGAACGTTTGCCAGCCCCCTTCAACGCCTAAACCAAATTTGAAACGATTTTCAGGTCTGAAGAAATAATCCGCTCCTACGGAAACGTTCAGGCCAAAGCCGTTGAACAGGGAGCGATCGCGGTGATCGTTAAAGGTGCCGTTCCAGGTGCCGCAATAGGCAATACCTGGACCAAATGGGATGGCAAGACGCCAGGGTGATTTTCCAAGGACCGGAATGTAAGTGATGGTATCACAAGCGGTCAGAGAGTCACCAACAGTAATGTACGTTGATGAGGTTTGTGCGTTCAAAGCCTGCTTCCGCCACTGGCGTAACGTTAGACGTTTGCTAGAGGTTGACGGATCGGTGGTCTGAGCTGTTGCTTTGAATTGGGTTGAACAAAGTAAAATTGCTAAAATTCCCCACCCCATGCACAACGAGCGGTAGATACTCTTCATAGTTTGTGTGTTTTTGTTTGATAAGTCGCTAAGCTAAACAACAGCAATGAAGTACTTTCTCTAAATGTACGGAGAAAATTGACTTTCAGTTCCACAAAGTAAACTAAGTACAACTGACATTGTTTACTTCCCAGACAATAATTTATTGAAAGGATACTTCACAGTAATGAATATAATAACTGTGCCAAGTGGCTAAAAACCGTATAATAATTTCTATATTATAGTATCTCCTTAACTTAACTTATTGATTTCAAAACCAGTACCTAAGCAAGGATTTGCTCAAGTACTGGTTCATCATCAATTTATAATTAATCTTTTGTACCGATTTCTGCTACAAAAAATTCACGATTCATACGGGCAATATTTTCCATGCTGATGCCTTTCGGGCATTCGGCAGCACAGGCTCCCGTATTGGTACAGGCACCAAAACCTTCTTCGTCCATCTGGGCTACCATCTTCTTGGCCCGTGCAGTCCGCTCGGCTTCACCCTGGGGTAATAGGGCTAACTGAGAGATTTTAGCAGAGGTAAATAACATAGCCGAAGCATTTTTACAAGCTGCTACGCAGGCTCCGCAGCCAATACAGGCCGCTGCCATAAAGGAAGCGTCCGCATTTTCTTTCGGAACGGGGATGGAGTTCGCATCCTGAGCATTACCCGTATTAACCGAAATATACCCACCCGCCGAAATGATTCGATCGAATGAAGCACGGTCCGTTACCAAGTCTTTGATAACTGGAAATGCCTGAGCCCGCCAGGGTTCTACCACAATGGTATCGCCATCTTTGAAGCTACGCATGTGCAACTGACAGGTAGTTACCCCTTGTAAGGGACCATGGGGACGACCGTTGATGTACATGGAACAGGCTCCGCAGATTCCTTCGCGACAATCGTGATCAAAGGCTACGGGATCTTTTCCTTCGTGTACGAGTTGCTCGTTGAGTACATCGAACATTTCCAGGAACGACATATCCTCGGAAATGCCGGAAAGCTGGTAGGATTCCATCCGGCCTTCCGTTCTACTATTTTTTTGACGCCACACCTGGAGCGTCAGGTTCATATTACCTTCCATTGTTTCGTTAACTCTCTAATTGTTAACCTATTACTTATAAGAACGCTGGGCAATTTTGATGTTTTCGTAGTTGAGTTCTTCTTTGTGAAGCTCCCACTGCGATTCACCCTGGTATTCCCAAGCGGATACATACATGTAATTCTCATCGTCACGTTTGGCTTCGCCTTCTTCCGTCTGGTATTCTTCGCGGAAGTGACCGCCGCAGGATTCATTCCGATCCAGAGCGTCCATACACATCAACTCGCCCAGCTCAATAAAGTCAGCGACGCGGTTGGCTTTATCCAGTTCTGGGTTGAACTCATCGATGTCACCCATTACTTTCACGTTGGACCAGAATTCTTTTTTCAACGCCCGGATTTCCTGAATGGCCTCTTTGAGACCTTGCTCGTTACGGGCCATTCCACACTTATCCCACATAATCTTACCCAGTTCTTTGTGGTAAGCTTCGGGAGACTTCGTGCCTTTGATCGAAATCAGTTTAGTAATCCGATCGCTTACTTCTTTCTCAGCTTGTACGAACGCGGGGTGATCCGTTGAAATCGCTTTCGTCCGAATTTCGCTCGCCAAGTAGGCACCAATGGTGTAAGGAATCACAAAGTAACCATCGGCCAGACCCTGCATCAGGGCTGAAGCTCCCAGACGGTTC
>NZ_JBMDWJ010000077.1:0-10010 GCF_048595215.1 Siphonobacter sp. | reverse complement strand
CAGTAATCAATAGATAAAAGGGACTATTGGACTTCGAAAATGAAGTCCTGGATGAGAACTGGGCGGCAAGTCAGGAGTGAGCAGAAAACAAGAGGGCAAAAGGACTGCTACAAACACTAAAAATACTGGCAGGTACTATTTGGCGTTTAGACCTAACTATTTCTTGGCGGAAGACTGTTTCTCATGTACGCAAGAACACCCGAAGTGGCGGCAGGGCCTTGATTACGAGGCAAATGTAGCAGGCTTTTTTTATTAAGCAATAAGTAATAATTAAATTTTTTTACTAATAACGAATAGTCATATCCGTTACATTTCTAAGTAAAAAAACGACTAACTCTACTTACGTAGGGATTCTTTTTAAGCCAACTTAATACTATTAATTGCCTTTATCGCTCATAATTTCAAACGTATATTGATTTTACTCAATAGCTGAGCGGTTATCAGTACTAGACCAGCGAATGCCAGACTTTTTAATAAACCTATGTCTCCCGTCAACAGAGCGTCGGGTAAGGACCAGCCCGTAAGCTCTGCCAGACTATAGAAATAATACGGTAACAGATAACAGGTCAACGTATAGATGCCGGCGGGTTTGAGCCAAGTAAACCAATCTACCTTTTGGCCAATTTCGACGAAGCCATAAACGACTGCATACGTGAGCAAGGCAATACCGGTACACAAAAATACCCAAGTGGGAGTTGCCTGTATCTTGGAAATGATGAAGTAAGCATGAGCGATAAAACCAGCTCCCAGCATTAGACAGCCCGCTCCCAACAGAAAGCTTAGCCCCCGAATCGAATCTTGTTTTCGTAGGAACAGAGTGGTCAGCAAACCAGCCATGGTAAAGGAGTGAAAAGCTCCATTCCCTAAGATGATGTCATTTAAGGAAAAACCTCCCACCTGCCAGTCCGCGTGAGCGGCGATTGTCGTTAATGTAAAAAACAAGAAGGCTCCTGCCAATGCTCCAACTTTCCCCTTCATTCCTAGATAAAGCAGAGCTGAAACGCCGTAGCTCCAGCCGATTAGTCCCAGGATTCCCCACCACTGAGGACGGAATATTTGCGGATTTTCTGGTGAACCTCCGCGGAATCGTATGGCCAGGACCAGCAAAATCAGTATACCAATGCCTTGTAGTACGCGGCCAGCCATGAGCGGGAAAGTTTTCGGATACACATTCCAGATCAGAAAAAAAGCCGTAACCATCAAAATCTGAAACCAGGCCGAAGAAAGACCGGTGAGGTCCGCATTGAGATCCGGAACATTGACGGTAAAAATTCCCATCACCAGTAATGCCAGCGTACGTACTACAATATGCCCGGAAATCCGTACCGGGGATTCCCCTTTGGTTAATCGGGCGTCTACCCCAAGCGGAATGGACATCCCCAGAATGAAAAGAAAACAGGGAAACACCGTATCCGCCAGTCCCAGAAAGTCGACGTTCGCCTCGGCGTGTTCCAACCAGGATGGAATACCATGCAACGTCCAGAGATCGTTGACGAAGATCATCAGCAGCATGGTTAGTCCCCTAAAGACGTCGATGGAAGGAATACGCGGATTTTTCATAGCAGCAAACTAGGGAGTTAGGCGGGCAATTTCACGGTACAGGTCCTGAAAACAACGCGTGGGCGTTTCTTCGGAAGTAGTTTTCTTTCGACCGTAGAATTCATCCAGAAAACTTCCGGCATCCGACCAAACGGTTTGCATCATCCCCTGATACAATTCTTTCATGGGTCGGGTGGCCGAGCGACGAAACCGGAGCATATCCTGTACCTGGGCAACGGCATTTTTAGGTTTCCGCCAGGGACAGGTTACTACGCTTAGACCTTTCATGGCAAAGTACACGGGCGTCTGGTCGGGACGTTCGTAGTGCCAGTCACAAATCATGACGTCTTTCGGAATCAGATCGATGGCCCGGTAGGTCTGGTTAAAGCTGGCTTCCCACATCCCCATACCCGTGACTTTACCCTCCAGCAAGCGATCGCCCCACATCCAGAGCTTACGATTTTTCTGAGTCAGATGATCCCGAAGCGTGCGTACCTCCCCAGCGTATAGTTCAGCCGGGTCACGGCCTCCGCATCGGGGACACCAGGCTTCCCCGATATAAAAGACTTCATCCAGCCCAGCGTGAAAGGCAGAGGCTTCGAAAGCATCGCAAATTTCGTCCATCAGGTCGAATACGATCGCGTGTACCTCCGGATGCAGGGGACAATAGCTTTTACAGTACAAGCCGTCGGAATTGGGCCATTCGTACTTGGCGGGCATTTTCACCCAGGGGGTTTCATCCAGTTGCGGATATTTCTCCAGCAGATTTCCAGTTTTGTTAGCCCAGGACTGGTGGCCCAGCAAATTAACCTGCGGAATCAGCGTAATGTGGTTTTTGCGGCAGATCTGCACGAGTCGCCGTACCTCAGCTTTTGATAGGGCCACACTATCGCGTAATTCGGGATGCGTTTTGAACTGATAATTGTAGTCCACCCGCAGGACCAGCGTATTGACCTTGCGAGGAGCCAGTTCCGTATCAATGAAACGGATAAACTCGTCGAGTCGATTCGGTAAGGGAGCGGCAATACAGAAGCCCCGAACGGGGAGCAATGTATCCAGCGGCATTTGCTGAGCCTGAATCTTCCCAACCGCCAGTACTAAAATCATCCACAGAAAAAATCGTTTCATAACAGTAGTTAGAGGTCTAGCGTAAAGATACGTCAGCCAACGAAGACCCGGCTTCAATTCTACGCTATCTTCCTTTGTCGATAGAAAGAATTTAACGGATTCATCATCAAAATAGCTTTTTCCGGTACGCAGTAGGCATTCCTACGGTCTTTTCGCGTTCAGAACAGCTATTGTTTGGCCTTGCGAAGGCTTTTTAGGCTTTTCCGTTGGCAATGCCCCGTTTCTGTTTTAATTTTAATTATTTAAGCCGTACTCGCTACGCAGCTCCCCTGTTTTACTGGAAACTTATGTCTGTCGCGTCCTTCCTCATTGTCTTCTTTTTCATCAATTACGTTCGCAAAACGTTAGATACAGCAAATAAAAATGTCTGGCTGGATCAACAGCTGGTGTACCTCCGGCATTTGTCTATCGCTCTGCTCGTAGGTCAGATCATCCTTCGGGATTCGGTACTGATTCGGATGGCCTGGCCGCTGGTGCTCTTTGGGATGGTTCTTGCCGTTTTCAAGCTGGATTTTTTTCGTCCCGTACGCTCGGTTTCCATTTCGCTGATTCCTTTCACGGCCGTCTCGTTTTTGTCTACGTTCATTCAATTGATAAACGAAGATTTCTATGAACAATTTGACGATTACCTCAATGCCGCCCGCTTTTTCGCTTTTGTCTGGGTATTCGCGTTGTGGCTGAATAACCGAAAGCAGGAAAAAGCGTTGGAAAATGAACGCCTCCGACGGGAACAACAGGAGCAACTCAGTAAGGTAACCGAAGCCCAGAAAAACGAACTCGAAGTACTGGTCGCCGAACGTACCGCCGAACTTCGTTTACAAAAAGAAGAACTCGAAAAAGCCCTTGACCACCTGAAAGCTACGCAGAACCAACTCATTCACGCTGAGAAGATGGCTTCGCTTGGGGAACTGACGGCGGGTATTGCCCACGAAATCCAGAATCCCCTCAACTTCGTCAATAACTTCTCGGAAGTCAGCGTCGAACTCGTGGAAGAACTGCGGGAAGAGTCACAGAAGGAAACCCTGGATACGGAATTAGTCAATGAATTGCTCAGCGATATTGAGCAGAACCTTCAGAAAATTCAGCACCACGGCAAGCGGGCGGATAGCATCGTAAAAGGGATGCTTCAACACTCGCGTACGTCTTCGGGGCAGAAAGAAGCGATTGATCTGAATGCTCTGGCTGATGAGTACCTGCGACTGGCCTACCACGGCTTGCGGGCCAAGGATAAAACCTTCAATGCCAAACTGGTAACAGACTTTGACGCCAGTCTGGGCAAAATCAATGTACTACCGCAGGATTTGGGCCGGGTATTATTGAATATGTTTACTAACGCTTTTTACGCCGTCTCGGAACGCAAGCGTCAGCAACCACAAGGCTATGAACCTACGGTAAGCATTCAGACACAACGTACTCGCAAACAAATCGAAATACGGATTCGTGATAATGGTACGGGAATGCCCGAACACGTCAAACAGAAAATTTTTCAGCCCTTTTTCACCACCAAACCCAGCGGACAGGGCACGGGGCTGGGCCTTTCCCTAAGCTATGATATCATTACCAAAGCCCACGGCGGTACGCTGGAAGTGATTTCCGAGCCGGATGCTTTTACTGAGTTTATTATTCGCCTGCCCGCCTAATCCAATGATTTTAACGATTCCTTCATGCATATATTAGTTGTAGACGACGAACCCGATGTTCAGTCGCTTTTTGAACAACGTTTTCGTCGCGAAATCCGAAGTGGAGAACTTCGCTTTATCTTTACTTTCTCCGGAGAAGAAGCCCTTAGCCGCCTCAAGGATCAGCATTCGGAAATTGTACTCATTCTATCGGACATCAATATGCCCGGAATGAGCGGTCTGGAATTACTGGAATCCATTCGACAGTCGCACCCCATGGCCCCGCCGCTGGTCATGATGATTACCGCTTACGGTGACGAAGACACGCACGCCAAAGCTCTCAGCCTGGGAGCGAATGATTTTTTAACCAAACCGCTTGATTTCAGCGAGTTAAAGCAGAAACTCAAAGACACATTATGAAGGCAAAGATTTTGGTTGTGGATGATGAAACGGATTTGGAAATACTCATCAAGCAGAAATTTCGTCGTCAGATTAGGGAAGGAAAGTACGAATTCATCTTCGCTCAAAATGGCGTGGAAGCCCTTCAGCAATTGCAGCAGCACCCGGATACAGATGTGGTGTTGAGTGACATCAACATGCCCGAAATGGATGGTCTGACCTTGTTAGTGAAGCTTCATGAAACCAATCCTATCGTTAAGGCCGTCATCGTTTCGGCCTACGGCGATATGGAAAACATCCGCGTGGCGATGAACCGGGGGGCGTACGATTTTCTGTGTAAACCCGTGGATTTTGAGGATCTGGAAGTGACCATGCAGAAGACGCTGAAGCACGTCGATCAGCTCCGGCAAACGCTGAAAGCCATCAAGGAAAACGATATTTTGCGGATGTACGTCGATGAAAATGTACTCCAGTTTATGACCCGTTCGGAGTTTGAATCTTCCCTCACGGCCAATGAAACGGTGGAAGGTACCGTCGTGTTCGTGGACATTTGCGGATTCACAGCGATCACTGAACGCGAGCCCGCTGATGTAGTAGTGAAGCTCATCAACTCGTACTTCGAAGTGATCGTGAAGGCGATCATCGCCCAGGGTGGCTACATTGATAAGTTCATTGGCGATGCCGTTATGGCCGTATTCCGGGGTGAATTTCACCTGGATCGGGCCATTGAAGCCTCGCTGGCCGTGCGTACGCAACTGTCGGAGATGGAAGAAGTTTTACCCGATCAGACCTTCCTGCCCCAGGTAGCTATTGGTATTAATTCGGGAGAAATGGTTTCGGGAAACATTGGTTCGGCTTCGCTCAAACGACTCGATTATACGGTGATTGGCGATACGGTCAATTTGGCCCAGCGACTGCAATCGGTAGCAAAACCCGGGCAAATTCTGATCAGTGATGCCGTGTATCAGCAAGTCAAAGAATCCTTCCAAGGTCAGCCTTTGGGTGAAATTACGCTCAAAAATAAAGCCCAACCCGTGGCAGTCGTTGAAGTACAGGCTTAATCGCACCACATGCATCCCTACCAAACCTCTCCTCTCATGAATCTTATACAAGCCGAAGCGTTCATCCTTGATTTACTACGGCAACAATTACCCGAAACGCTCTATTACCACGGTCTACACCATACGGAAGATGTAGTCCGAGCCGCCGAATGGCTGGCTCGGAGCGAAGGGATTGAAGATCAGGAATCGCTTATGCTCTTACGTACAGCGGCCTTATACCACGATTGTGGCTTCATGTATACCTATGAAAAACACGAAGAAGCGGGTTGTGAAGTGGTGGAGCAATGCTTGCCTACATTTGGCTATTCAACCGGGCAGATTGAGTTGATTTGCGGAATGATTCGGGCAACGAAGGTTCCGCAAAACCCGCAAACGCATCTGGAACAAATCCTCTGCGATGCGGATCTGGATTACCTGGGTCGGCCGGGTTTCGAGTCCATTTCCCATACCCTCTACCAGGAATTACAGGCCCGACACCTGATCGGTACGGAAGCGGAATGGCTACAGAAACAGATCACTTTTTTAAGCTCCCATCAGTATTGGACGGCTACGGCCCTCGCTCATCGGCAACCTGCCAAAGCCGTCCAACTGGAGCATCTGCAAAAACAGGCTACTTTGCTTGAGCCGTAACCACTTCATTCTGATGGCGAATCCGTTGGCAGAGTACCCGCATCACATTCCGCAGGACTTCGTCGCGTTCTTCCATCAGGTCATAAAAATCTTCCTGATCGATCCGGAATAATGTAGCGGCCGTTTGGGCAATGACCGTAGCCGAACGGGGTTCGGAATCCAGCAGGGCCAGTTCGCCGAAGAGATCACCCCGGCCCATTTCGGCCAGTAGCGTATCCTGATCGTAAATTTCTATCTCCCCCGACAGAATTACGAACATACTGTCGCCCAAATCGCCCTTTCGGATGATCACCTCTCCTGCCGGATAATGCACCTGTTTCATAATTGGAATGATACTGGCGAGTACGTTTTCGGCGGTACTGGCAAACAAAGGTGTATTTTTCAGAATCTGTACCAGTTCGTGAGCCGAATGGCTGGACGTTGCATGAGCGTGCATAGGCGTATTTTTTTCAAAAGCAGCGAGCGTGATTTCCGCACTTTCGCTGAGTAAATGAATCGGATGGGAAAGGTAAGCCGTCACCAGTTTCGGATCTCCCACCCAGGAATTCCAGCGACGCAGAGCCACGCTGACGGTCCATTCCGTAAACAGGGTCGTTCCTTCCTCCAGAATAAAGGCCACCGACTCGGCCATCGATTCGGGTACGATGGAAGCCGACGCTTCAAGTTGCGTACGGAACAGTCGATACACGGGCCGGGGCACCAGGTTTTCGAGCATTTCGAGGGCGTTGGCACTCCGTTCCTGCGAAGGGTGTTGCAGACTCTGCTGAATCTGGTTCAAAGCTTCGGCATCGTATAGTTTACTGAGTATCCGCAAAATCCGTTTCAGTACTCGCTCCATTTCGTAACCCAGAGCCGATTGCCATTCGGCATCCATCGCGGCGTACTGTCCCGCCTGAATCCGTTCGGCCAAAGTGAGGTCTTCGGAAAGCAGCGTTTCAAAAAACAGTCGGTTTTCGGACGATGAGGGAAAATGCCGCAACGAATGCAGAGCCGTTTCCCGTACCGTTCGGTCCGATTCTCCGGCCAGTCGCATCAACCATTGCTCGCTTTCGGGTGTTTGCAGGGTACTCAGCAACTGAGCCAGCATGCGTCGCTGTTCGGCGGGAGCGTCCAGTAAAGGCGTAAAGGCCGATAAGTTTTCACTCGCGGCCTGACGTAAATTTCGCAGCGTAGCTCGTCCGTACGAACGATCGCGTAGTAAAATCAATAATTGCGGAACCAGTGTCGGTTCCATGCCCGCCGTTTCAATGGCCTGTTTCACTACCGTAGGCCGGGTACTTTGTAAGCCTTTCTGAACAAAAGCCGTATACTCCGTTAAGTGCAAATGACGGATTACTTCCAGAGCCGCGACCTGTTCTTCTTCGGTGGATGCACTGACCCAGCGATCCAATTGTTCACGGGCGATGCTATCGGTACGGTCTTTCTGCAGGCGTCCGAGGAGAGCCCCTTTCTGAATACCCCGGTCGGGCGATTCGAGCAATTCCCGAATGGGTCCTGGCTGCTGAGCCAGGAGCTGGGCCGCCCGCTGGCGTACCTGCGGATGTGTATCCGCCAGTAAGGGTTGCAGAGGCATTTGTTTGGCCTCAGAGCCTAAACGTTCCAGTACTCCTAAACGTACTGACGCCTCGGGGTGTCGCAACAGCGGCAATGTTTTCTGAGCTAGTAAGGCGGGCTGATTTTCTTCAAACCAGGCTACTGCCGCCAGTACCCGCTCGGGTGAAGGACTCGTTAAATCCTGTTCGGCGGCCAGAGCGATTTCGCCGGGTAGGGCTACCTGTTCACCGGGTAAGAACCGCCGCGATAAGGCATCACCCAGCGTGTGTAAATAAAAGCGATACGCCCGTCGAATGAGCAGTCCCGTAGCCACCGGAAAAATAAGCCAGAACCAGATGACCTTGCTTTCGCTCAGGGCTAACCACTGCGAAAGTCCCAGCAACAAACCCGCCAGACCCAGACCCAGGGGTTCGTACATGCCCTTGGCCAGGGTATGACCCAAGAGTCGTTGATGCGGCGTCAGGGGTTGAAAGAGTACTAGAAAAACCGCATCGAATAAGGAACGACGAATGACCTCCACCGAAACGTACAGCAAGCAGGCCCACACTAACAGAACCGTTTCGTCCCCTACTACACTCCGGGTAATGGCCAATCCCAATAATCCAATCAATGCTACCAGCGGTAGTACTAATAAGGAATTCTGCACCCCCAAACGATCCAGTGCCCGCCGGGACAGCAGGAGCTTCACCAGCATCGCCAGTACGTAGGTCCCCGCCAGCCAGTAGCTGACGTACGCAATTACTTCGGACTGATCATGAAAGCGGTGTTTGACGTCCAGAAAGAAGTTAAACTCAATTTTGGTTGCGAAACACGCCACGGTCAGGATACTCAGACACATGAAAAAGACCAGTTCGCTCCCACCAAATAACTGCTGAATCAAACGCGATTGTGGACGACGACGGGCCGTCGAACGATCGCGGGTACGAATGGAGTGCGAACGCAGCGTTAGTTTCAAAGTGAATAAAGCTCCCAGAAAGGCCAGTAACGAAACGCCCAGTAACGTCAGCAGATCGGCGTGAGCGTGTACCAGAGCGGCCAGTACGGCCCCCAGAGCTTTGGCGGGCATATCGCCCGAACTGATGATACTGAAGAGGCGTTTGCCCTGCCGCGTGTCGAACACCACCGCCGATACCCCCCAGAATTCCAGACTGGTCAGCAAGTAAATAATCCGGTACCCGACCATGATGCCAATGGCCGCTGTGATCGAATGGCCGACCCAAACCACCAGCATCACCAACAGGGTCATCACACTTACGGTCCAGAGTACGCGTAAGGCGACGGAACTCAGCCCCAGGTGATGTTCGTAATGAGCGTAGGCTTTACCGATCAGAATCATCCCAATAGCCGAGGCTATGTACGCCAGCGGCAAACTCGTAGCCGGGTCATTTTCCAGTAGAATGGCATTCGCAGCTACATATAATTGAATCGTTCCAATTCCTAAGAGAAAGTGATGGAGGAAAAAAAGCCAGACGGTACGGGTTTCTTCAGGATGTATTCCTAAATAACGACGGAAGCCATCGGTAGTAAGCATTGCCAAGCAGTTAATTGAGCGTTTTAAAGGTTAAGTATAGCTCTTTTTCGCGAGCTACGGACGCAGAAACATAAATCTTCTGTTTATTTGAAGGCTTTTCTGCTCCATTTCGGCCGTTATTTGTGCTTCTCAACTCCTACCTACGATGGCTCTTCGCGTTGATTTACAAGGCTCTTTTCGACCTCTTTTTCCCCATTTCAGCCGCTTACTGGGATTGTTTTGTTTAACGCTCTGTCTCTGGGCTTTTCAACGAAGTGAGTCCTTTCCCGAAGCTACGATTTCCAATGGCCTCATCACCGCTAAACTGTATGTACCGGATGCGGAACGAGGATACTACCGGGCGGAGCGTTTTGACTGGTCGGGTGTCATTGCCGATTTACAGTATCAGGGCCACTCCTTCTTCGGCCCCTGGTTCGATACCCACGATCCCAAGGTAAACGACGCCATCACGGGTCCCGTAGAAGAATTTGTAGCTATAGGTTACGCAGCCGCCAAGCCCGGCGAGACCTTTCTGAAAATTGGCGTCGGTGCTTTGCGTAAAAAAGATAC
>NZ_JBMDWJ010000076.1:0-1782 GCF_048595215.1 Siphonobacter sp. | reverse complement strand
ATACGCATTTTCTGGCGATTGACTTTGCCGTATGCCGGGACGAAAACGGCGAATTAGTACCGCAGTTGATTGAATTGCAGGGCTTCCCTTCGCTGTTTGCGTTTCAGGGCTATTTACCGGAAAAGTTTAAAGAGCACTTTTCGATCCCGGACTCGCTGATCTGGAATTTTGGTGGGTACGATTTTGAGGCTTATCTAACGAAGCTTAAAGACCTTATTCTGGACGGCGAAGACCCCGCTCACTGCGTTTTACTGGAAATTTTTCCGGAAAAACAGAAAACACGCGTGGATTTTGCCGTTACGGAAAAGCTGCTTGGCATTCGGTCGGTTTGCTTTACTAAAATCCAGAAAGAAGGTCGGACGCTTTATTACGACCGGGATGGCGTAAAAACACCGATTCGCCGGATGTACAACCGCCTGATTTTTGACGATCTCTTGCACTACCCCGACATGCCGGTATCGTATCAACTAACGGATGACGTAGATGTAACTTGGGTGGGGCATCCCAACTGGTTTTTCCGGATTTCGAAATACATTCTTCCCCTGCTGAATTCTCCGTACGTACCTCAGGCACAGTACGTGAGCGATTTTCAGGGGCAGTTTCCCGAAAATCTGGACGATTATGTACTCAAACCCCTGTTCAGTTTCGCGGGAATGGGCGTTAATCTACATCCAACAGCAGAATTACTAACCGCTCTTCCCGATCCGCAGCATTACATCCTCCAGAAAAAAGTGAAGTATGAGCCCGTAATCGAGGCTCCCGACGGTGGGGTGAAGTGTGAAATCCGGATGTTGTATGTTTGGCCCGATCAGGCGAAACGACCGGAGTTACTGACGAGTTTAAGCCGCCTGAGTCGCGGCGAAATGATTGGCGTTCGCTTCAACCAGAATTTTACCTGGGTGGGCGGAACGGCCTGCTTTTTTGAACCCTAACGCGGGTTTTGTGATTACCTTTTTATGCATCAACGACAGCTTTTCTTAAATCACCTTGCCCAAACGTCGGATTTTCCGCTAGCTCTAGAAATCGAAAAAGCCGAAGGAATCTGGTTATACAGTCCCGACGGAAAGGCGTATATGGATTTGATTTCCGGCATCGGTGTCTCCAATGTCGGTCACCGGCACCCGAAAGTAGTTCAGGCCATCAAACATCAGGTGGATCATTACCTGCACACGCTGGTCTACGGCGAATATGTGCAGGCTCCGCAAGTCTTACTGGCTCAGGCCCTGGTCGAGACGCTGGCTGCTTACCGTACGCCGTCGGGCTATGCCATTGACAATGTGTACCTGACCAATTCGGGTACGGAAGCCGTGGAAGGAGCCATGAAACTGGCGAAACGGTATACCGGTCGTACCGAAATCATTTCCTGTTTTAATGCGTATCACGGTTCTACGCAGGGAGCCTTAAGTCTGGCGGGAGCCGACTTTTTCAAACGTCAGTTCCGCCCCTTACTCCCGGATATCCGGCATATTCACCACGGCGTACTGGCTGATCTAACGAACATTACTTCCCGTACCGCAGCCGTTGTCATTGAAGTCATTTCTGCCGAGTCGGGCATTCGCGTTCCTTCGCATGACTACCTGCAAGCCTTACGCGATCGCTGTACCGAAACGGGTACCTTACTGATTTTCGACGAGATCCAAACGGGTTTCGGTCGTACGGGTTCCTTCTGGGCGTTTGAACAATTTGGTGTTGTACCCGACGTTCTGCTGTCAGCCAAAGGAATGGGCGGCGGTATGCCCATTGGAGCATTCATGGCTCCGCAACCGCTCATGGCCGTCTTTA
>NZ_JBMDWJ010000075.1:0-9067 GCF_048595215.1 Siphonobacter sp. | reverse complement strand
TTAATCTTAAGACTTGAGTACGTTAAAACTTTTTAATCAAAGGAAGGTTCATTAGTCAGCTCCTTTACGAATTATCCATATGCCAGCTTCCGACCGTCCGTTCTATCACCGGGCTTCTCACTCTTTAATTATCATTAGCCTCGTTACGCTGGGTATTTACATTGGACAGGAAATTATTGTGCCGCTGGCGTTGGGAGGCTTATTGGCCATTCTGTTAAGACCCGTGGAAGCCTGGTTGATGCGAAGGGGTATTCATAAAGTAATCGCTATTTGTTTAACCCTGGCATTGGCTGTCATCGTATTGTCGGGCGTCGCTGTTTTTATTTCCATCCAGATTTCTAACTTCTCGGACGATCTTCCGAAGCTGCAGGATAATATCAATGATTTTTACCGGACCGCCCGCCGCTGGGTTCGCCAGGAGTACAATGTGAGTTATACTAAACAGGCTCAGTACATCAAACAGGCCCAGCAAAAAACGCTCGAAAACCTGCAGGGTGGTACGGGAGCGTTAGCCGCTATTTCGGGACCACTCGGTACGCTGGCGTTGATTCCCATTTACGTGTTTTTGCTACTGTACTACCGGGCCATGTTGCTCAAGTTTCTGGTATCACTCTTCGAGGAAGAACATGCCGGGCGGGTTTGGGAAATTATTGGGCAGGTAAAGGCGGTGATTCAAAGTTACGTGGTGGGTCTACTGCTCGAAACCGCTTGTGTAGCCATTCTTAATGCTCTGGGCTTACTGGCTTTGGGCGTAGAATATGCCATCATGCTGAGCGTCATCGCTGCTATTCTGAATTTAATTCCTTATCTGGGAGGCATCATTGCCACAGTACTTGCCGTAGCCGTTGTCTTCATTAACAATCCAGAGCCATCGATGCTGTTGGGCGTAGTAGGAGTATTTCTGGCCGTACAGTTCATCGATAATAACTTCTTAGTACCGATGATTGTCGGTTCGAAAGTAAAGGTCAACGCTTTAGTATCCATCGTTGGTGTACTCATTGGCGGAGCATTGGCTGGTGTATCGGGGATGTTTCTTTCCATTCCGGCGATTGCCCTGATGAAAGTAGTTTTTGATCGGGTTGAAGGACTGGAACCCTGGGGCATACTCATTGGGGATGATCAGCCCGACGACGCCAAACAACCGATGTTGCCGCGGTGGATGCGAATCTGGGAACGCAGAAAGGCCGAAAACGGTTGATTCCAAAAGCTTTCTTCCCAGTATGCAATCATCTACGGCCGAACCGATTCAGAAAAATAATCAACGCTATCAACCTTCAGCGGTTGTATTGATGCTACTGGCTTCCCTGCTGTTTGCGATCATGACGCTGACCGCTAAGCAGCTCAGTACCCGTTTCGATGCCGTAGAACTGGTGTTTTTCCGGAACCTGGTAGGGGCTACCTTTATTTTAATCAGCCTCCAACGCCGTCCCATGCAGCAGCCGGGCGGCAAACCCTTCCTACTGATTTTTCGGGGCGTAGTGGGTACGGCTTCTCTTTACATGCTTTTTTATTCGGTACGAACCCTGACGCTTGGTACGGCTTCGGCTTATCAGTATACCTATCCTATTTTTCTAAGTATTCTTTCCTTTCTGTTTTTTGGCGAAAAACTCAACCGTCGGGAGTGGGCGGCGATTGGATTGGGCTTTGTGGGAATTCTCTTCATTTTTCGACCCGATGTAACCATGCCTCTTCGTTGGCACCTGATTGGGCTGAGTTGTGCGTTACTGACGGCTATTTCTTACCTGTCTATTCGAGGACTTAATCGCTATTACGATACGCGGGCCATTGTTCTTTCCTTTATGCTATCGGGTCTGATCTTACCGGCTCTATCTATGGTATTGGGCGAATATTGGCCCGAGTCAGAAAGTTTGTGGCTCGGTCGTTTCGTATGGCCGCAGGGCTGGGAGTGGCTCGTCTTACTAGGAATGGGAGCTGCGGCTCTGGCGGCTCAACTCGCCATGACGCGTTCCTTAGGCATGGATAAAGCAGGTCGGGTATCGGCGGTTGGTTATTCAAATATTGTCTTTTCGCTACTGCTAGGGTTATTACTAGGGGACGCTCTACCCTCCCTGCCTGTGCTCCTCGGAATCACGTTGGTCATTAGCAGTGGGGTGCTCATTGCCTGGAGGAAACGAACGCCTGCATCCGCTAAATAAAGATCAGTTGTTATCAAAAAAAGATTAGATTTTTTTGATAACAAGCAGGGTCTGCTTTTGCTTTAATCGTCTTATCCTCAGTAGTACTTAGCCTCTTTCCGTTAAACAATTCCTTAATTTTTTTAAGAATACGCGTGAGCGTAGGAAGCTCAACTGTTGTCGCCTTTCGGGCTTCATACGGACGGGAATGCTGTGCCTTTATAAACTCAATCTTTCTATTCCAACCTTTTCAAAACCGTTTAAACGAGCACCGACTATGACCTTTTTGGATGAAACCATTGCCCTGCCCGTCGGCGTAACCCTGGATCGATTTATCAAACGCAATCAGGAAGCTTTTCCCTTCGCTACCGGTGAGCTTTCGCAACTTTTAAGGGACATAGCCCTGGCGGCGAAAATTGTAAACCGGGAAATAAACAAAGCGGGTCTAGTGGATGTGACTGGAGCCATCGGAACGTCCAATATCCAGGGAGAAGCCCAGCAAAAACTGGACATGATCGCTCATATACGGTTCATGCGGGCCCTGAGAAACGGCGGTGAAGTGGCCGGGATCGTGTCGGAAGAAGAAGAAAACATTGTCTTAACCGGAAACGACGAAGCCAAATACGTAGTTGCCATTGACCCCTTGGATGGATCTTCCAACATTGATGTGAATGTTTCAATCGGTACCATTTTCTCCATCTATCGTCGTCTGAGTCCACAGGGTACTAAGGTCAATGCAAACGATTTTTTGCAGGGCGGCGAAGCTCAGGTAGCGGCCGGATACGTGCTTTACGGCTCGTCAACGGTACTGGTCTACACAACGGGCCACGGTGTTAATGGCTTTACGTACGAGTCTTCACTGGGCGAATTTTTCCTTTCCTATCCCACCATCCAGATTCCGGAGGATGGCAATCTGTACTCGATTAACGATGGGAACATGCCCGATTTTCCGGAAGCTATCCTCCGCTATATTGACTTGTGCCGCACTCGTCGGTACTCAGCCCGATATATCGGATCGCTTGTGGGTGATTTTCATCGGAATTTATTGAAAGGGGGCATTTACTTCTATCCGCCCACCCGTAAAACGCCCCAAGGCAAATTGCGGTTGCTGTATGAATGTTATCCCTTAGCCTTTATTGTGGAGCAGGCAGGTGGTATGGCTACGGATGGGAAGCAACGTTTATTAGAAGTAGAAATCAAGAACTTACACCAGCGAAGCCCGCTGTGCATTGGTTCCAGTACTATGGTCAAGGAAGCGGAGCAAGTATACGTTGAACAAAGCAGTATAATAGAATAAAGCTAATCGTACAGTCAACGCTTACCCATAAGTGCTCGAATGGGAATCCTTTTCTACAGGTTTATTAAGTTTACTGTTGGTTTAAGTTATTGATTTTCAATGATTTATTATTTTTGGCTTAGGTTTTTCTTATAGAATTACCATAAGAGTATCAACCTTAAATAAATAAGTCATGGAAACTACAGTAACGAACGACAAATTAGTAGATGTACTTAATGATTTAGTGCGTATTAATAATGACCGGATCGCTGGATACGAAAAAGCAGTAAACGAAGCTGAACTCGAAGACGTTGACCTAAAAGCTTTGTTCAATCGCTTTGCCGACGAAAGCCGTACGTACCGGGATGAACTGAGCCGTGAAATTGTTAGCCTGGGAGGCACGCCTACCGACGAAACGACAACTTCCGGTAAGTTCTACCGCGTATGGATGGACATCAAAGCTGCCTTCTCTGGTAAAGATCGGAAAGCCATTCTTGAAAACTGCGAGTTTGGTGAAGACGCCGCACAGGAAGCCTATCAAACGGCTCTGGAATCAGACGCGACAATGACCACAGATGTACGTCAATTGATCAGTACACAAAAATCAAAGCTGAAGGATTCACATGATGCGGTAAAGAAATACCGTGACCTGCATGCTTCTTTGAGCTAATAAATCTTTTGAATAATAGAAAAGGCGATCGCTACGTAGTGGTCGCCTTTTCTGTTTTATGCTTTTTGAAGAAGTAGTTATTTTATGCTTTATAAGCTGAATATAAGGGAGTTTAATGGATAAAAATGCTTATTAAAAATAATTTTAAAATAACAGAATATATCTTTAAAATTATTAATTAAGTAGCTGGTTTTTAGTATTTTATGCATAAAAAAGGATTTTTGCTTTTTATTTGATTCGCGATCTATTTGTTTTGAGTAGCCTATAAAAATAAGTAGTATTTACGTAGGTTGCTCAAAGCTTAAGCATTTATGCGTTTAATCAACCCTCCATTACATTTCTTCCATTAATCCTTATCAACTATGTGCGGAATCGTAGCATACATTGGGCATCGCGAAGCCTATCCCCTCATTATAAAAGGCCTAAAAAGACTGGAATACCGAGGCTATGACTCGGCTGGGGTAGCTCTGCTCACCGATACGGGCCTGAATGTATATAAGAAAAAAGGAAAAGTATCCGATCTGGAACAGTCACTGGGCGAAGAACAGCTCAGCAGCCATATTGGCATTGGGCACACGCGTTGGGCTACGCACGGCGAACCGAACGATCGGAACGCCCACCCGCATTATTCGCACACACAAAAGCTGGCGATAATTCACAATGGGATCATTGAGAATTATGGAGCTATAAAACTTAATCTTCAAAACAAAGGCTACGCGTTCCATTCGGATACCGACTCGGAAGTATTTGTCAACTTTATTGAAGATATTCAAAAAGAAACCTATTGTTCCCTCGAAGAAGCGGTACGGCTGGCCATGCAGGAAGTGGTGGGAGCGTATGCCATCGTTTTGATTAACCGCGAAGAACCCGGTACACTGATTGCCGCTCGTAAAGGTTCGCCGCTGGTCATTGGCGTGGGGGAAGGCGAGTATTTCTTTGCTTCGGACGCAACGCCCATTATCGAGTATACCAACGAAGTAATTTACCTGGATGATTTTCAGATTGCAGTAGTACGCGAGGGTGAACTGACCGTTAAGAATATCGAGAATATCGTTTTGTCTCCTTACATCCAGCACATTGAATTAGAGCTGGAAGCAATCGAAAAAGGCGGTTATGAGCACTTCATGCTCAAGGAAATTTTCGAACAGCCCCGTTCCGTAAAGGACTGTCTCCGGGGCCGGGTCAATGCCGATGAAGGACATCTGGTACTCGGTGGTCTGCGGGAATACCTGGACGATATTGCCAAGTCACAGCGAATTGTCATTGTGGCCTGTGGTACTTCCTGGCACGCAGGACTGGTCGCTGAATACGTTTTTGAAGAACTAGCCCGTATTCCCGTCGAGGTGGAGTACGCGTCTGAATTCCGTTATCGAAACCCCATTATCAAGGAAGGCGACGTAGTTATTGCCATTTCGCAGTCAGGCGAAACCATGGATACGCTGGCGGCTATCGAACTGGCTAAGTCGAAAGGGGCCATCATTCTAGGCGTTTGTAATGCCGTGGGGTCGTCCATTCCCCGAACTACGCACGCAGGAGCGTACACGCACGCCGGTCCTGAAATTGGGGTAGCTTCGACGAAAGCCTTCACCGCTCAGGTTTCTGTCCTCACGCTGATGGCCATCGCCGTGGCTCGTCGAAAAGGTATTCTGCACGAAGATACCTTCCGTCGTTTCCTCTTCGAACTCGAACGTATTCCAGAAAAAATAGAAAAGGTGTTGAAAAACGCCGAAAAGATCAGGGAGATTTCGGCCTTGTTCAGCGAGGCCCGTAACTTCATCTACCTGGGCCGAGGCCTCAATTTCCCCGTAGCTCTGGAAGGAGCCCTGAAACTCAAAGAAATTAGCTACATCCATGCCGAGGGTTACCCGGCAGCGGAAATGAAACACGGACCGATTGCCCTGATTGACGAAGATATGCCCGTCGTATTTATCGCCACGCGAGATCAGTCGTACGAGAAAATTGTTTCGAATATTCAGGAAGTAAAGGCCCGGAAAGGTAAGGTGATTGCGGTCGTGACGGAAGGTGATAAACTGATTCCAACCATGGCCGATCACGTCATCGAAATCCCCATTACGCACGAAGTTTTAACGCCACTTCTGTCCGTAATTCCCCTGCAATTGCTGTCGTATCACATTGCCGTGATGCGGGGTTGTAACGTGGATCAGCCTCGGAATCTGGCGAAATCGGTTACAGTAGAATAAATTATCCTGTTTCTAAAAAAAGCCACCTAAATAGGTGGCTTTTTTTAGAAACATACGTTCAAAAAATAGGTGTAATTACTAATGAATATACAAATTGATCTTCGATAGATTATAAAATGGTCAAAATACAGTCAGTGGACGGTAAATGGCAGGGAGTTCGGGTGTAGAAGTACCAATACATTTGTCATAGTGGATAAATTCATTATTTTCTTGGATAGTGAATATAAATCCGCTAGTTACTTACGACTTCCCGCTAAATTTACACCTAATCAATCGCTTCCTAATCCTTTCCACTATGACTGTAACGTAACGTATTTCCATTTGTAGAAGAGAGCCTTTTCTGCAATCCAAGTTTGTATTGATCTGCCTTGATGTGCACTTCGCCCAGCGAAGGAGCCTGTGCCTGTATTGCCTGATCGATTTCCTAAAAACCTTTACTTCTATGCTAAAAAATCGACTTTTCTTACCAGGAGGATCAACCTTCTGGCTATTTATGCTACTGCTCTGTTGTGTCGTACGACTGCCTGTACAAGCGGCGGATGTAGTCGTTTCTGGAACGGTCAGCAGTCCCAGCGGTGAGCCGCTTCTGGGAGTAAGCGTTCTGCTCAAAGGGACGACCCGGGGTGTTATTACGGATGCTCAGGGAAAATTTAAAATCAGTGTTCCCGATAATGAATCGGTATTGATTTTCAGTTTTGTAGGCTACGTGCCGCAGGAAATGGCCGTAGGCTCTCTTACCCAACTGACGGTTACGCTCCAGCCCGATACCAAAAACCTCAGTGAGGTGGTTGTGGTAGGGTATACCACGCAGTCGCGGGCTACCGTAACCGGAGCGGTGGGTACGCTGAAATCGTCGGATCTGCTGCGTACACCCGCCGTTACTACTTCTGGAGCGTTAGTGGGTAAAATTCAGGGGATTACGGCTCGTCAGGCCGACGCCCGCCCCGGAGCCGGAACGAATATCCAGATTCGTAACATGGGTACTCCCTTGTTCATTATCGATGGCGTTCCTTCGGATGAAGGCAATTTCAACAACTTGGGTCAGAATGATATTGATAACATTTCCATTCTGAAAGATGCCTCCGCTTCCATCTATGGATTGCGGGCAGCCAACGGGGTAGTGCTGGTAACCACGAAACGCGGGAAGATCGGCAGCAAGCCACTCATCAATATTAATGGCTATTACGGGGTGCAGAATTTCACCCGGTATCCACGTCCTGCCAATGCTTATCAGCACGTTCGGGCTCAGGTCGAATCGGATCAGAATCAGCGGATTAACACGACCTGGACACCCGAGGAGTTGGCAAAGTGGAAAGCAGGTACGGAGAAAAATTACCGCAGTTTCGATTATTACGATATGGTCATGCGGCCTAACGTACCTCAGTTTTCGCTCAATGCCAATGCTTCTGGGGCTAATGAAACCGTAAACTATTACGTATCCGTCGGACACCTGGGACAGGAAGCGTTGATTAAGGACTATCGGTTTAATCGAACCAACATCCAGACCAACGTGGAGGTAGCTCTGGCGAAACGGTTTAAAATCGGTACGCAGCTAAGTGCCCGGCGGGAATTTCGCCACCAGGTAGGGGTACCCGGACTGGATGATTATTTCAATCCCTTCCTCAGTATCTTCACCATGTGGCCTACCGAGCGGCCTTACGCGAACGACAATCCAAATTACATCAATCAGACGCACAACGTGAACGTAAACCCGGCAACGTATAAAGAAGACGTTACTGGTTACATTGACGAAGTATGGATGAATGGTAAAGGGAACTTCTACGCTCAGTATGACTTTGATTTTGGTCTGTCGGTGAAAGGCACGTATTCCTACGCGTTCACCAACTTTGATTTTGATGGATTTGAATACACCTATAACGCCTACCGTTATGATGAACCAACGGACACGTATAATGTGGTTCCGGGCGGTGGAAATCAAAACCCCTGGCGGGAACGTCGGAAACGTAACATCATCGACCGGTTTGCTCAGGTTCAGCTGAGTTACAACAAGCAATGGAAAGATCACAGTATCTCGGCGGTAGCTGCTTACGAACGGTACGATCAGGACAATAAATACATGGTTGTCCATACCGTACCCCCGAACAACTACATTCCGATTCAGTATTTCGCAAACCAGGATGTATTGATTGATGAATGGAATGTTCAGGCTCGGGCGGGTTACATTGGCCGTTTAAACTACAATTACAAACAGAAATACCTGTTTGAGGCTGTGGGCCGTTACGACGGATCCTTTCTCTTCGCTCCTAATCGGCGGTACGGGTTCTTCCCCGGCGTATCCTTGGGCTGGCGATTGTCCGAAGAACCTTTCCTGAAAGATCGCACCAGTAATTTTCTGGATGATCTGAAGCTACGGGTTTCGTACGGAAAAACGGGTAGTGACTTGAGCGGTAACGATTTCATTGTGCCTCCCTTCAGCTACCTGCCGGGGTACAACTGGAACAGTCGTACAGCCGTGTTTGACGGAAATCTGGTGACAGGCCTGCAACCTCGGGGGCTGCCCATTCGCAACCTTTCCTGGGTGGAAAATACGTCCCGTAACGTAGGGATTGACTTTTCGTTCTGGGATGGCAAGTTCTCGGGTACGTTTGATGCCTTCGAACGTTTACGCCAGGGCTTACCCGCCGCCCGCTACGATGTCTTACTACCCAGTGAAGTAGGCTATACCTTACCCAACGAGAACCTGAATTCGGATGCTCACCGGGGTCTGGAAGGGGTGCTGACGTACCGGAATCGAGTCAATGAGGTGCAGTACTCGTTCAGCGTC
>NZ_JBMDWJ010000074.1:0-19983 GCF_048595215.1 Siphonobacter sp. | reverse complement strand
AAAGTATACGCCGGTACGGAGTCACCTTCTTTCAACGAATCAACCGTATACGACACGCTCATTGTGGGCGGGGGCATTACTGGCCTTACCGCCGCGGTGTTGTTACAGCAACAGGGACAGAAATGCCTGCTCGTCGATGCTCATAGCCTGGGGTATGGAACGACTGGGGGAACCACGGCCCACATCAACACCTTTGCCGACACTACGTACGCGGAAGTGGAGAACGATTTTGGGGCAGAAGCAGCCCAGCAATTTGCCAATGATATTGCCGGGGCTGTATCCACCATTCAGGATTGGGTCCAGACCTATAAAATTGACTGTGATTTCGAACGAAAGCAGGGCTTTGTATACGCCGATGAAGAAAAGCAGCTTAAGGAACTCGACAGCCTGTTTCAAAGTGCGGTAAAAGTAGGAGTGAAGGCCCGTCTGGCTCCCCAAGCTCCTATCCCCGTACCGACGGTGAAGGTCATTACGATCGACAATCAGGCTCAGTTTCATCCCCTGAAATACCTGATGGGTTTACGCGAAGTGTTTGTTAAAGCTGGCGGCGTTATTTTGGAAAACACCCGGATCGAACAAACGACGCAGAAGGACGGCTATCACGAAGCCGAGTCCGAAGGCCGTATCTTGAAAGCCAAGCAAATCATTTACGCCACGCACATTCCGCCCGGCGGAGTCAATCCTCTGCATTTTGAGGCAGCACCGTACCGGAGTTACGTACTGGCCGTTACCCTGAAAGACAAGGCCTATCCCGACGCTCTGGTGTATGATATGCAGGATCCCTACCACTACTTCCGTTCGCACGTAGTCGAGGGCCAGAAGTATCTGGTTGTGGGGGGAGCGGACCATAAAACCGGTCACGGCGATCCCGAAGCTTCTTTTGCTGAGCTGGAAGCCTACGTGCGGCAGTACTACGAGGTGGATTCGGTAGCTTACCGCTGGTCGGCTCAGTACTACATGCCCTTGGACGGACTGCCTTATATTGGCAAACTGCCCGGCTTTTCGGAAGGGATCTTTACGGGGACGGGTTACAACGGAAACGGAATGATCCTGGGTACGCTAGCGGGAAAAATTCTGAGTGATCTCGTGCTAGGGAAAGAAAATCCGTCAGCAGCCCTGTATGATCCGGGTCGGGTAAAACCCCTGGCCGCCGCTTCCGAATTCATCAAAGAAAACGCCGATGTCGCCTACCGTTTTGTCGCCGATCGTTTTTCTACCGAAGAACTAGATTCACTCGATCAGCTTCCAAACGACAGTGGAATGGTCGCTGAATTTTCTGGACAGAAAGTGGCCGTCTACAAAGACCCGTCGGGAGACATCCACGCAGTCAGTCCCGTTTGCACGCACACGCACTGCATTGTCAACTGGAATAATTCCGAAAAAAGCTGGGATTGTCCCTGCCACGGAGCCCGCTTTGATACGGACGGAATCGTACTGACCGGCCCCGCCCGGCGAAATCTGGAACCGATAGAGTTGAAAGGCAAGGCTTAAGCGTGAGGCCAGATCGTTGGTAGAGAAACTAAAAAAGAGCGGATGAAAGTCAACCTTTCATCCGCTCTTTTTTATGAAATGCCTCAAGTATTTATGTAGTGAAACACATATAAGTGCTTGAAATGAAAGTTATTCCATAAATTCCCAGGCACTTTGGTACGCCTCATGGCTTTCCGCATAAGCGATAAAGTCCGCGTAAAACGAAAGTTGTGAAAGCGTAGCACTATCCCCGATCACGACCAGCTTTTTACGGGCCCGGGTCATGGCTACGTTCATGCGACGGATGTCAGAAAGGAAGCCAATTTCGCCTTCGCTGTTACTACGGGTCATGCTGATGTAGACCACATCCCGTTCCTGCCCCTGAAAACTATCGATGGTGTTAATGGAAATGTACTCGGCTACGACTTGCAAAGATTCCGTGTGCTGAAACTGCTCCTGTAACACGCTGATTTGTTGCTTGTAAGGTGAAATGACCGCAATGCTGGGAAAGTCGCCGCCCCTGGCCCGTACCTGTTCTACCAACTGAGCCAGATGCCGCATGAGAAAAGATGCTTCTTCGGGGTTGGTCGAACTGGTCCCTTCCAATTTCTCTTCAAATCCGCAGCCTGCCGTATCGATAAAAGCCAGCGGAGCATCGCCCGGAAATAAGAGGCGGTGAGCTACCGAAGCATGAGCGATGAGCCGATCCTGATAGAATAGTTTTGAGGAAAAACCCATGATTTGTTCGTGCATGCGATACTGTTCCTCCAGCAGTACCACGGCTTCCGGATGGAGAGCAACGGATTTTTCAAGCAATGTGGTACTCAGTCCCTGGCGGGCGGCTTCTTTGGACTTTACCGTGGGTGGCAACTGGCAATGGTCGCCCGCCAATACTACCTTTTGAGCTTTGAGAATGGGAATCCAGCAGGCGGGTTCCAGAGCCTGTCCGGCTTCGTCGATGACTACCGTATGAAAGGTTTGATTACGAACCGTGTAATGATTGGCCCCCACAAGCGTAGCCGTAATTACCTGCGTACGCCCCACCAGATCGTCAATGATATACTGTTCGCTCTGATCGACTTCTTTCATAAGGCGATGGGCCTCGTCAAAGAGAGCCTTACGTTGGTCGCGTTCACCTTTGCCGAAGTTTCGCTTGTAGGTGTGGGCCATGCGTTTGTATTCCTGAGCCTGCTTCTTCAGATTTTTGATTTCCTTCGTGCGGGCATGCTCGGTCATTTTCTGGTCAAGCGTCAGGGACATCAACCGCTGCGATACACGGGCCGGATTGCCCACGCGTAATACGTTGAGGCCTTCTTCACTCAGTTTTTCACTAAGCAAATCGACGGCCGTATTACTGGGAGCCACCACCAGAATTTTCTGGTGCGTCTGTTGCCAGAGGGCTTTAATGGCCTGGACGAGCGTGGTCGTTTTACCCGTACCCGGCGGGCCGTGAACGATAGCCAGCTCATTCGCCGCAAGGATCTTTTCAACGGCCTGTTGCTGAAACGGATTCAGTCGCGGCAAGGGGCTAAGCGTAACGTCGGTACGAAAGGTGGGAGAGGCCGAGCCCGTCAACAGTCGAATCAATTGACCATCGGGTTTGTCGCTCCGTTGATCCGCCACTTTCAGGGCATTCTGCATTTCCTCGTAGCTGTTGTCATCAAACAGCAGGTCAATGCCCAGTTTACCCTGGCGGGACCATTCGGGCAGCTCATCCGTCCGTAGCGTCAGGCGAAGGCGGTTGCCACTCTGATGGGCGACGATGCCCTCGACGCGGTCCTCCTTGGGATCATGGTTGGAAAACAGTACCGCCGGCATACCGAAGCGGAACTGATGAGGTATATCCTGATGCGTGGTACGCTCTAATTCCACCGTCAGATAATCGCCGCGACTCATTTCGGAGCCCCGGATGGCCAGTGGGTACCAGCTCAAGCCGGCAGCTCTCCGCTCGCTGACGGAAGTCGATTCGGTCAGTTTTAAATACGACTGCCGATCTTCTTCCCGCTCGATCTGGAGTAATTCCAGTAGCTTTTTAAAATAATCCATACACAAAGGTAGCCGCTGGTTTACAGAAATGGGGAAATCCTTCGAAAACCAAAGGGACAGCCTGTCACTTTGAAAGCAAAAACTACCGAGTGTAGAGCGGCACGTGTAGCTTTGCCGCATCCAACTACATACCGAATGCCTGCGATCTCTTCCCCCGAAACTACCGAAATCTATCGTGAAGCCTCCCTTTCGCTAGTGGTTAAGCCCCAGGCTGATGCGGCGGCCTTAAGCCTGCTCAAAGGCACGATTTACGGCACGAAAGGTGTCCGCTATCGGCAAACCAATCAGGAAGAACGGCTACGGGAACTCTACAATCCTTTCTTTTTTCACCTGTATGAAGAGGAAACCCTGTTGGGTGTGTACTGCCTGGATCATCGGGTCGTTGAAGTGCCCTGGGGATGGGTAGACAGTTTTTATGGCCGGTATCTGGCCGTAACCTCAGCCGCTCAGGGGCGTGGCTACGGCCGCTTGCTGAAAACGCAGGCTGTTGCTTACCTCTTTCAGCAAATTCCGGCTCCGTTTTTGGTGTATTCATTTATTGAAGCCAGAAATACGCGTTCGGTAGCAGTCTCTCAAACGCTTCAATTTGAGTGCATTGCCCGATTACAGTCGTATCTGTTCCGCCGCTTGAATCCTAAAAGAGATACCCGTTTCAGAGCATTGACAAAAGAAGAAGAATCACAGCTACTGCCTTCCCTGCAAGACAGCTACCAGCCGTACGCTTTCAAAACCTGGACGAAAACGCAGGGAAATTTTTATGGTCTTTGGGAAGCAAATCAAATCGTAGCTGCCGTTGCCGCCCGGCGGGTTCGCTGGCAGTTCAGGCACATGCTGGGGGCGGGGGGCTGGTTTTTGATGCATGGACTTCGTTACGTACCAGTACTGAAGAATCTTTTCCAGCCGGATTACGCCTTTGTCGCCTTGGAGGCTGTCTACCTGAAGGCGGGTTTCGAGTCACTTCTACCCACGCTGCTGGAAAGCCTACTGGTTCATATGAAAAGATACACGGCTCTCTGGCAACTCGATGAACGCCGTACCGAATGGACCCGTCTACCGGATATGGGCTTCTTTAGCGGCTTTCAAGCCGGGGTATCTACGCAGGTGTGGGTACAAGGAAAAGGTTTGTCCGAAGCACAGTGGCAACAGCTCCGGCAAAGTCCGGTGTATGTCTCTTCATTTGATTATACCTGAGAAAATAGTTTCAAGTTTAAGTTGAGTTTTGAATGTTTATTTCTTTAATAATCAGATAAGTATTATTAAAACAAGGAGGAAGTACAGGATTGCCTGTACTTCCGCCTTGTTTTACACTAATACTCTATTTAGCTTTCTTAGACATTTCGTCAATGGCTAGATACCGCTCGCGTTGCTGCTCGGGTTGCTCAAAGGTCTTGGCACCAATGTGCATGACGTACACTTTGTTTTCCGTAGCGGGCGTCCATTTGGGTAAGCCAGCTCCGTTGGGATTGCCCGTTTTGATAAAATTAGCGAAGTAATTCTGCATGGTTTTAGACACTTTGTAGTCTTCATCCGTCCAGGCGTACACTTTGTTAGTGGCCAGATTGCCCATGGCGTACTCAATTTCAGCCGAGTGGACGGCACCCTTAGCCGCCGGGGCGGGTTTAGTAGCGGGGTCGGTATTTTTCACTACGCCTCCGGCTAGTCCGGGCTGAGCATTGCCCATTTCAGGCCGCATCGCGGGACGCGGCTGGGTATACAGGTAACGGTACACGGGCTGTTTGCTGGTTTTCATATGGTAGTCCGCCCATTTCCAGGTACTGTACCCAATGAAAAGATCACCCGCCAGAGCCGTACCTACTTCTTCTACCTGAGCATCTGAAGTCACGGGATAAGCCTTTAGAATGTCATCAGCCGAAGCTCCTAAACGACCCTGCACGGCCTTTTTGTAGTTTTCTACGGTAGGGGCTTGCGGACCCAATAAGGCCCGGTAATTCATTTCTTCCGAGTTCCAGCCCAGTAGTAGGGGTACCTGAGCCTGATCACCCGCGGCGAAAATATCGCTGACGGGTTTCGGGAAAAAGTAACCGTCGATGGTGATGGGAAAGCTGCCAGGAGCTGCCTTTGCAGTCGCTTCCAGTAACTCTTTCGCCGGTAGGGCCCGCAAAGCAGCCAAAGATGCAGCCCCAATAGATTCGCCAAACTGACTGCCTTTCTTTTCTGCTTCAGCCAGGGAAACTGGTGAGAGCGTACCCATCAGCGAGCCACTTTCACCAATCGCCTGAGCAAACAGGTTTTTGGAACCCGGCGAGGCCATCTGGGCACTCACCGCAATAGAACCAGCCGATTCGCCAGCAATGGTTACTTTGTTCGGATCGCCTCCGAAAGCGGCAACGTTGGCCTTCACCCAGCGTAACGCCGCCTGCTGATCCATGAGACCGTAATTACCGGACGAATGATGCGGTGACTCTTTCGTCAACTCGGGGTGAGCCAGAAAGCCAAAAACCGTGAGTCGATAATTGATGGTAATGGCAACGATACCCTTTTGGGCCATGCTTTCGCCGTCGTAACGCGGCTCGGAGCCATCACCGGCCATGAAGCCACCGCCGTAGAAATACACCAGTACGGGCAGTTTTTCATTGCCTTTTTTCGCCGGCGTCCATACATTCAGGTACAGACAATCTTCACTCGTTCCGTTCGAACGAAAGTTCATGTCCCCAAACAAGGCTCGCTGCATGGCAGCAGGGCTAAAATGATCCGCTTTGTGCACGCCTTCCCAGTTTTTAACGGGCTGGGGTTCTTTCCACCGTAGATCGCCCACGGGGGGCTGAGCAAAGGGAATGCCCTTGAACGAACGAATCCCACTGGCTTCGACGGTTCCTTCGACGACTCCGTTCTGGGTTTTAATCTGAGGAGCTTTTGACGTCTGGGCAAAGGCCAGCGTCGTTCCCATCAGTAAAAAGGTAAGCATTGTTTTCATCATTGCAAGAGGCTGTTTAACGCATGAAGTAATCGATTGGGTTTTTTGAAAAATCAGAGAAATGCTTTATTGTTGCACAGTGCAACAATAATAGAAAATGCCCTTGAATCGAACAAATTTTGTAGAAAAGAAACGATAAAGAGTGCTACGTATGACTACTGCAACGGATGAGACCAGCCCTCAGGGGCAGGGCTTTTTACCGGGGCTGGCCCTGGATTTTGTCATTTTCGGTTTTCACGATCAGGAACTTAAAATTCTGATTCTGGAGTACGAAAACACGGATTTGTTTGCCCTGCCGGGCGGATTTGTCCGCGAAAAGGAAGATCTGGAGTCTGCCGCCCGCCGCGTGCTGGCTCAGCGAACGGGCCTCACGGATATTTACCTCGAACAGTTTCATACCTTCGGAAGTATGCAGCGGTATGATCCAGCTCCGCTCGCTCAGATCATGCAAGCGAAAGGTCACGCGGTGCAGCCGGATCACTGGCTGTTACGCCGGTTTGTAACGGTAGGGTACTACGCCTTAGTGGACTTTACCCGAGCCGTACCCCAGCCCGACGCGATGGCCGATCGCTGTGCCTGGTACGAACTAAATCAGCTACCTTCGCTGATGCTTGACCACGAAAGCATTGTAGCCAAAGCCCTGGAAACGCTTCGGGAAACGCTGGATCGGAAGCTCATTGGGTTTAATCTGCTGGAAGAATCCTTCACGATGCACACGCTGCAACGGCTTTACGAAACGGTGTTGGGGGAAAAACTGAATCGATCGAGTTTTCAGCGACGCATGTTGAGTCTGGGAATTTTGCAGCGACTGGAGAAGACGTATACGGGCAAAGCTCACAAAGCCCCGTATCTCTACCGGTTTATTCAGCCGGAGTAAGCTGTCGGAATTAGCCCGGCAAATGGTCGGGTTTGACCAGTATTCGCTGAGAAAAAGGGGCTTAGGTTTGCAAAAACAAACCACTACTAAACCTATGGCTACGCAAATCTTTGTAAACCTGCCCGTAAAAGCCCTTGAACCTTCCGTCACCTTTTTTACGCAACTGGGCTATTCATTTAACCCGGAGTATACGGACGAAAACGCCACGTGTATGGTCATCAGCGATACCATTTTCGTCATGCTGCTGGTAGAGCCCTTTTTCCAGACCTTTACCAAAAAATCCGTAGCCGATGCCCAACAAACCGCTGAGGTAATCGTATCGCTTTCACTCGGAAGCCGGGCGGCCGTCGATGACATAATCCAGAAAGCTCTGGGGGCTGGAGCAACCACGCCCATGCCCGCTCAGGACATGGGATTTATGTACCAGCACGGCTTTCAGGATCCGGATGGCCACTTGTGGGAGTTTTTCTATATGCAACCCAACGCGTAAGTACGTTGCCATCCAACGTCCACCACTCCGTAAGACTAGAGCTTAGGGGGTGGTGGACGTTACTATAATTAGCACATACCAAACGTTTGATAGCAACCGAAATCGTTAGCCCGTATCTGAAGTCTTGATAAACACGGGTACGATGCGACCAGGAGAGCTTTAGACCGAATTGTACGCATATAATTGGAGGAGGGTCATACACCAAAAAACAAGCAATACTCGTTCTAGCAGCAGAAAAAAAGTTAAGGAATCCCGCTGGCAAAACAACGCCTGTTGACTTGTTCGGTGTACCTTAGCCTTTTTGAAACCCTTACTCTGGAATTTTTTACAATGCAAAGACGCCATTTTTTAAAACAGTCTGCTCTGCTGACGGCTGGTGCCCTCGCCTTACGTGAGTCGCTTGCGGCGGCCCCGTTGAAAACGATCAATCCGTTCGGCGTTCAGTTGTACAGTGCCCGTGACGTACTGCCAAAGGACCCTAAAGGCATCATGACGCAGTTGGCTCAGTACGGCTACAAGCAGTTTGAGAGTTACAGCGGACCCAAGGGATTTTTGTGGGGTCTGGAGCCGAAAGAAATGAAATCGTTTCTTGATGGGCTGGGCGTAAAGATGATCAGTACGCACTTCGATTTTCGGGCCGCGGCCAGCAAGCCTGACGTACTGAAAAAGAACATTGAAATGGCACAGGGAGCGGGCTTGAGTTACCTGCTTTGTCCTTACATCGGTGCCCAGAAGACTTGGGATGACTGGAAGAAAATCGCCGATGAGTTCAACAAAGTAGGAGAGGAAGTAAAGAAAGGCGGCCTGAAGTTTGGGTACCATAACCACGACTACTCGTTTAAGCCCCTGGATGGCAAGCTACCCCAGGATTATCTGCTGGCTAACACCGATCCTAAAAACGTAATGTTTGAGCTGGATTTGTGCTGGATCGACGTGGCTGGAGTCAATACAACCGAACACCTGAAGAAATACGGTAAGCGTTACGAACTCTGCCATATCAAGGATTATACCGTTAAAAATGGTAAACCCGTGCAGAACGATATTGGTGAGGGATCCGTAGATTTCAAAAAGACGCTGCGGAGCGTGCTCGATACGAGTAAGATTAAGTACTTCCTCGTTGAACAGGAGGAATACCCCGGCTCGCCGATGGACAGTTTGAAAAAGGACGCTCAGTATATGAAAACGCTGAACGTTTAGCCAAAAGGCAGCTACAAAAGAGCAAGGCACGGACAACTGTCCGTGCCTTGCTCTTTTGTTGGGTATACGGGTGCGGGTTTCTGAACCTGTACCCACTAGGAGGCAGTTTCCAACTGCCGCCTGTCTAGTAGGCAATCAGTACGGCTGTGTGAAGCTGATTTACTACAGATTCACCCCGCCCGATACTTCGATCCGCTGAGCATTGATCCAGCGAGCTTCTTCCGTACACAGAAAAGCAACTACGCCCCCAATGTCGTCGGGTAAACCTACCCGGCCGAGGGCCGTCGCACTGGCAATTTGCTGGTTGATCTGAGCATTGTCCCGTACGGCTCCACCGCCAAAATCGGTTTCGATGGCTCCCGGAGCCACGACGTTGACGGCAATGCCCCGTGAGCCCAATTCCTTCGCCATGTACCGGCTCAGCGTTTCGATGGCCGTTTTCAGGGAAGCGTACACGGCGTAGCCTGGATTGGAAAAGCGAGTCAGACCCGAAGAAATATTGATGATTCGGCCACCATCGGTAAGCAGGGGCAGCAGATGCTGAGTCAGGAAAATGACGCCCTTGAAGTGAATGTTCACCAGTTGATCCACGTCTTCTTCCTTGGTGCTGCCAATGGGCGTATAAGCACCCACGCCGGCGTTATTAATTAAAAAGTTGAACTGTTCTTGTCCAAAGGTATCGGCAAGTACTTGTTTAAACTGGCCAACAAAGGCTTCAAAGCTAGCCACGTTTCCCGTATCAAGCGGAAGGGCCGCGGCTTTTGCCCCCAGTTGCTCAATCTCCGCGACGACCGCCTGAGCTTCGTCAGCTTTACTATGGTAGGTAAGAATCACGTCGATTCCCTTTTTAGCCAGACTCAGGGCCATATTTTTGCCCAAACCTCGGCTACCGCCGGTAACTAATGCAATACTCATAATAGTCTGTTTCTTAAGGTTTGAAAGAACGGTACTTGGCCGTAAAACCAAATACCAGCAAGCACAGAGCGGGCCCGGCCAGGCCCTATCCCAACCAGCGATTCACGGCTGGCTTGCCGGATGCAAAGATGCGTGCTAGGACGATCTGAGTGTTTGTAAGGATCAATCCATTCGTTGCAAAAATCAAATCTTAGGCCCGAAAAGCGAGCGGTGAGAAGGAGGTTTGCTTGCGGAAAAAATTGGAAAAGTGGGCGACCTGTTCAAAACCCAGACAGTAGGCGATTTCGGAGACCGTCCAGTTGGTTTGTTTGAGCAAAATTTTGGCTTCCTGCAGGATCCGCTGTTGAATGGCTTCCGTCGTAGTCTGGCCCAGTGTTTCTTTCAAAACCTTGTTGAGGTGATTCACGTGAACCGCCAGATGATCGGCGAAATCCTTGGCCGTACGAAGGCCTACCTTCTGATGAAGCGTATCAATGGGAAACTGCCGTTCCAGTAATTCAAGAAACAGGGAGGTAACTCGGGCAGAAGCCGGGGGATGGGTGGAGCTTGCCGGCAACGGCTGTAGTTTCTGTCCGTAATGAATCAACTCCAGCACGTAGGTGCGTAACAAATCGTACTTGTATGCGTAATCGGACGTGATTTCTTCCCGCATCTTCAGGAACAGGCTGTGGAGCTGGTCGGCTTTCTCATCGCTTAGCTGGAAGATCGGTACGCCGCCCGGTCGGAAAATGGGTAGCTCATCCAGTATGACGCCGCTCTTGCTGGGCAGGAGAAACGCATCCGTAAAAATGCAGAAATAACCCGCCTGCTGCTCATCCAGCGGTACGTAGTGATAGGGTACCTTAGGCGAAGCAAACAGCAGGGCATTGGTTTCAATGTGGATGACTTTATCGGCGTACTCGACTCGGTTTCGGCCGCGAATCAGACTGATTTTATAATAAGTCCGACGATTGTACGGCATGACCGACCGCTGCGTTGTCTTCTGAAATAAGTCTTCAATGCTGAAAACATTAAAATGACCAATTTCTTTCGCGACATCCTGCGGAAAGATCGTTTGTTTTTCGAGAGTAGTGCAAGTCGTTATTTCCCGATAAAAATCATCAACCGAGGTCAGAGCCATGTAGCATGAGTTTGTAAAAATCAAATCTACGAAGAGTGATCAACAAATAAAACGAAGCACATACGGATTCCATAGGCACGCGTAAAGATCAGTTAAAGGGAAGAGCTGAAAATCCAAACATTAAGAAATCTTAATCTTATCCTAAGGTCGTTTTTATCGGAACAGACGAACTTGGCTGCTTAGCAGGAAGAGAATTCGTCGGGGCTGTCAGACTCAAAAGAACGATACCCTCTGAAATGCTTAGGCAAATGTTTTAGTAATAGGACTTATTGTGATCTGGGATTGAACGGGTACGGTCGGTAAAGTGAGTCCGCGTAGCCCCTATTGAAAGAAAAAAGTACCCCCATTAAGGAATCGTTCGTGATTCCCCTTTATTCATTCGTGTGAAAGAAGCCTTACGCTATACCACCCTTTTCCTGCTTTGCTGGCTCAGTAGTGAAGCAACCCTGGCCCAGACCTCCGTTTCGGGCCGGGTGCTTGGCTATGTGTTCAATCGAATCGGGGATTATGACGGATTACGGCTACAAACAACGGCGGGTGAAGTACAACTAAGTTTTCCTCCCCACGCCGCTCTCGGTATCCGGCGACTGGCCCGTACCGGGCAAACGATTACCGCCGATGTCCAACCCGGAGCCAGTGGACCCGGCCCGGCTCGCCCACCTGAAGCCCGCCTGAACCGGTATCGCCTGATTCGGCTGCGAAATCTCTCTTCGGGTTTGGTGGTACAAGTGGCCGATTTGCCGCCGCCCCAACCCAAATCGGGCTCGCTGGTTCAGGCGGAGGGGCCCTTGCTCAAAAAGATACAGGACGAACGGGGGCAACTGATCGCTTTGCTGACGGATAAGTATCTCATTGAACTGAAACCCCACCAGGCCGGACAAATTCTTCCCTTGCTGGAGGGTGTTCAACGCCTGGGTGTAACTGGTTTCGAGCGAACCGCCGAAGGCTTCGTCAATCAAACCGGCCGTACGGTCTTACACCCTTCTACACTAACGATTCGGGGTCAAACCTTTGCACTCTAATGAAAATTCTGTTAATCGACGACGAAGAAAAACTGGTCCTGCACCTGCAGAAAGGTCTTCGGCAGGCGGGTTACTCGGTGGATATTGCCTTATCGGCATCGGTGGGCCTGGAACAGGCAGCCGTAGGCGATTACGATTTGATTTTACTGGACCTGATGTTACCCGGAACGACGGGCTTCGACGTGTTGCGTACCCTACGGGCTTTTGGCATTGACGCTCCCGTGATGATTCTGAGTGCCCTCAATCAGTCCCGCCACGTAGTAGAAGGACTCGACTTAGGAGCCGTTGACTACCTGCGGAAGCCCTTTGAGCTGGAAGAATTACTGGCCCGGATTCGTACGGTACAACGGAGTCAGGCGGGTAGTCGGCTGGCAGTATGGCAGATCGGGGACTTGCGTATGGATCTGGCCAGGCGGCAGGTCAGCCGGGGCGAACAACCCATTGCCCTGACGCCCCGGGAGTATCAACTGCTGGAACAACTCATGCGAAATGCCGGTCGGGTTCTGTCCAAAGCCCAATTGACCGAAAAAGTCTGGGAATCTGATTTTGACCGGGGTAGTAATGTCGTGGAAGTACACATCCATCAACTTCGGAAAAAGATTGACCGGGGCTTTGCCGTGCCGCTGCTCGAAACGGTCGTTGGCGTAGGGTATCGACTCAAGGGAACACTGGAAATCAATTAAACTTCTTTGATAGGTATGGTAGGAATCTGGCCCATTCGCAGTATTCGGGTAAAGATGGGTCTGGTATTCGGGCTTACCTTCTTTCTGGGGTTTGCCGCCGCGGCTACCTACGTATTCCATGAGGTCAAAAAGGTACTGATTCAGCAGGAAAATCGGGCGTTGATGGATCGGGCTACGCGGCTATCCGAACGGGTGTCGCTCTATCCCTTGGTCATTCCATTGCCCGAGTCGGGCGAAGTACTGGCCCTTTGGTATACTACCGGCGATTCTTCCCGCCGTCTGTACCAGTCGCCGCAGTTCCCGGAGCACCTGAGCAAAACCGGAGCCGCTACGGTCTTTCAATCCGATACGCTTCAACTGGCCCGGGTGAACCGAGATGCGGAAGGCGATTACGGAAATCTGACGACCATCGTAGGGCGTAGCAACCGCCCCCTGACCCGGCAACTGCAAAACATTGGCTGGTTACTGATCAGTACACTGTTGTTGAGCATGGTCATTTCGGGACTGGGAGCCTGGTGGCTGAGCGGCTGGCTATTACGCCCGCTACAGGCCATCATTCAGTCGGCCCGTTCGGTCAATCTGGCCGGCGGGGTAACGCCCATTCCCATGCCTCGTACCAGCGATGAATTACAGGAATTAGCGAAGACCATCAACGACATGCTGGCCCGCATTCAACAGGCCGTGGATACGCAACACAACTTCTTTGCCGCTGCCTCGCACGAACTGCGTACGCCCCTTAGTATTCTGCGAACCGAAATCGAAGTGGCCCAGCGGGAGGCGATCAACGATCGCGAACGTTTTTTTCTGGCGAGCCAACTGGCCGAATTACGACGACTGAGCCGTTTAGTAGATGATCTGCTGGCGATGAGTCAGCTCCGGGCGGGTACCCTGCAACTACGCCCGGAACCCATCGAACTCGACGATTTGACCTTGCAGCTGACGGAACGCTATCATGCCGTCCTGAAGCAGAGGCAACTCTATTTGTCCGTGCATTTGGATGATACCGCTCCTTCGTTTCGCGTAGGGGCGGATGAAGACAAACTTACGAATGTGCTGCTCAATCTGCTGGATAACGCCACCAAGTACGCCCGACCACAAACGCAGGTGGATTTGCGACTGGAGGTGCTCGACGAAAACGTGGTCTGGTCCCTGACCAATTTGACCAGTGGTCCGGTAGCCGATCCCGATCGGTTGACTCAGGAATTCTATCAGGCCGATACCCGACACGATGGCTACGGCTTAGGCCTCTGGATTAGTCAGCAAATGGTTCGACTCATGCAAGGTTCATTCACCGTAACGGCCACCCAAGACTCCTTCCGAGCCGAAATTCGCTTCAAAAGAAACCAGGACTCCGTTCGCTAAAACAGTGCCCTGGTTCACTCACCTCAACTACCCTTATCCTCGGGCATGGGCCATCAGTAATTCACCGGAGGCTGAAAACCGAAGCGTATACAACTGCTCACCCACGGCTACATCAATTTTGTACTCACTTGTAGTTCCTGCTGGCGGCGTATGCTGCTTGGCTACCAGGAATGTGTACCCACTGAAATGAGTCTGTAAGTAGGTCGTAATTACGGAAGGCAGCAGCGTCGCATCTTGAATGAGGGCGTCTTTGGCCGGAGCCATTGGTCCGCCCGGTCCTCCTGGCTTGGGACCTGGTCCTGTCGGAATAACCTGTGTACCCGTCGTATCAAAATGCAAAACGAGGAGCTGGCCGTTACTGAAAACCTTCACGTCGTAGGTAGTCGTCTCGTCGTGCACGTGTTCCTCGGTCCAGCCGTACGTGTAGCTGGTGTAAGTACTCGTAAGAGCTGTCTCGATGGCCGCTGGTACCTTATCTCTGGAGAGGTAACGGACCGCGTGTGTTTTGGTCAGATCGCCGGGAGCCGTATGTGCATCCCGGAAGGTTCCTGTCCCGTCGAAATGAACGTTGATGCGTTGGCCATTCGCTACAATCTGTACCCGGTATTCCTGAGCAACGCCGTTAATTTGGACGGATTCCGCAACGATGAACTGATACCCAGCGTAGGTTTGGCTGAGGTAACTGCTTACCGTAGCGGGCAACTGCGTAGCAGCCAGGGACGTAAGTGCCTCTCCGCGAGGACTCGCCGGGCGGGTCGTCAGGGCTCCGTTTGTGTCAAAGTAGTAATCCACCGGAACGCCATCCTTTAATACCGTCACTTTCGTACCCCAGTACGTGTTGGTACCGGGCTGAGCCTTCTTTTCTACCCGAATCAGGGTATATCCTGCGGCGTTCTGATCCAGGTACGTTTGGATGGCCGTCGGCAACGTTGAACTGGGCAAACCTACCACACTGGCGGAGGTCCGGGTACTAAACAGGACGCTGTTTCCAGTCGTCTGCGTGGGGCTGGGTGTCATCGCCGTTTTGGTACAGCTGGCGGTAAGGAGCGTAAGCAGGATCGCTCCGGATACAAAGGTCTTCTTCATTGGGTTCTTTAGTTGCTTGACCAAAGGTGATTCTGCCACATGAAGACAACCTTAAGATCGTATTAATTCTATCCGATCTTATCAAAGTGATAGAAATGCCGTTTATAAACCGACTCGGGTCGTCAATATGAAACGATCAGCGTTCTATAAAAGGAGAAGAACCGGAGGATAGAAGCGAAATCGGTTGATTTGATTTCCTGGTATTACCCTGGGAAATCAAACCAACCGATTGGTTTTAGGGAAAGGTCTGCTACTAACGGAGCAGAAATGACTTTCCGTTTACGGTAAGAACCGAGGCTTCGATCACCTGCTGTTTTTGCAGGCGAACCTGACCCTCACCCGTGGGTTGGACGTATCCTTCTACCGAAACCGTACTTTCTTTCGGAGCGACCGCAATCACCTGGGCGGCGAGGTGAGGAGGTACCCGGACGAGGGTTTGGTCACTGAGGCGTAACCCATTTACCTGGCCCTGCTTGTTGAGCTGATAATCGAGCACTTTGCCTTTGAAAGTCGTTGGCGTCAACGTCGGTGGCGTAGCGGGTGCGGCCGGAGGCGTATCGGTTACGACGGTTTGGCCACTCGTCAGGCTAACCAGCCGGAACATACTCTGCCCCTCGGGCGTGAGTTCCGAAGAACCCGTTATCGTTACCTGACGGCCCGATTTACTCGCCGCCTGAATGGCCTGTCCCAGGTGCGGGGGAAACTGAACGGCTACCTTTTTTCCTTCGGTATTAAAAGTGAATCCATCCAGAACCGACTCATCGTTGGCCGTGAAATCCTGCACAGTACCGCTCAGCGTCGTGAGGGCAACCAGCCCCGGTTGTTGAAGCGGGAGCGGCCCAGCGGGAGGACCGGGTCGGAAGGCAGCGGGGCCTGGACCTGGGCCTACGGGAGGTTGTGCCTGAAGGGTAACTACACTCGCCATACCGGCGAGTACGAGAAGTGCGAATGATGGTTTGCTTTTCATAGGTCTGTTTTGATGACTTACGATGGCAAACCTACCGTACCCACTTAAGGACGATCTGAAGAAACGATTAATTTATCTTAAGCTCCAGATATAGTAAAGGTTTGAATCGGATTGGTAATAGTGAATCCGATTCAAACCCTTATGACTTTTTGGGTTTAATTACAGAGCAAGCGACTGGGGACCAAATTCTTCAAAGCGAATGGAGGAGGCGGGAATACCAGCGGCCTTTAGATCCTCGAATTGTTTGTTAATGAATCCCGATGGACCACAGATGTAGTAAAGGGCCTCGGGATCCAAAACGGAAGCGGGTAGCTGCGAAATATCAACGATGCCCGCCTGAACGCCCGTCTGCGAGCCACCCAGCTCGGGTAATTGGCTGTAGAACAGGTGCGTGTGCAAGTGTGGATACGCCGCTTCCCACTCGGCCAAGACGTCTTTGAAGGCGTGTACGCCCGCGTGTCGACAGCCGTGAATCCAGTGAATGGGTTGCTTCGAGGGCGAATCCAGTAGATGTTCCAGCATACTCAGCAAAGGTGTTTGACCGACACCGCCGCTGATGAATACACTGGGCCGGGAATCCGATAGCTCCAGCGTGAATTCCCCGGCCGGAGCACTCAGATCCAGCGTATCGCCTTCCTGAATGTGGTCGTGCAAATAATTACTGATCATGCCGTTGAAACTGGGAATGGCGTTGGTTTCCCGTTTCACCGAAATCCGGTAATACCGCTGATTTGGAGCGGAAGAAATGCTGTACTGACGCGGCTGAAGCAGCTGGAGCTGGGGCAGAAACACCCGTACGCTGAGGAATTGTCCCGGCTGGTGTGAGGCTACTGGACCGCCATCGACCGGAATCAGATAAAAAGAAGTAATCTCGCTACTTTCGGTCTGTTTGATTTCCACACGGAAGGGCCGCCAACCGGTCCAGCCGCCTTCCTGAGCTACATTCTGCTCGTACAGATCCGCTTCTACGCCCGACATAAGCTTCGATAGTTGCTGATAAGCTTTGGCCCAGGCTTGTATGAGTTCGGGCGTTGCCGCCTCCCCGAGTACTTCGCCAATGGAAGCCAGCAAATGACGGCCCACAATGGCGTAATGTTCGGGCCGAATGGATAAACTGACGTGTTTGTGGCCGATGTGGTTCAGAACAGGTAACAGTACGGAAGGATCGTCGATGTGTTCGGCGTAGGCCAGCACGGCCATAGCCAGGGCCATTTGCTGGCGACCGTTCTGCTGATTACCCTGATTGAACGTATGTTTAAGCTCCGGATTGTAGCGGAACATGCGTTGGTAAAAGTGCGTCGTTAATTGTACGCCATTGGTTTTCAATACGGGAACGGTGGCTTTGACGAGTTCTTTTTCTTCGGTGGTCATCATGGTCATTAGTGAGTAAGCAGTGGTGAATTAAATAGTAAAAGACCTTTTAGTCTTTTATTGGGATAAAAAAAAGGATCATGCACTTTTTAACCGAACCAGACCCTGGGCAATCAGGTCATTGAAATCACCAATGGTAGACGATTGCAGCATTTTCTGAATCTGAGTCCTTACGCTTTTAAATTGCTGATGAATCGGGCAGGGGTTGGTTTCTGAGCAATTAGGTAAACCCAAACCGCAGCCGCTAAAGAGTTTATCACCATCGATGGCCCGCACGACGTCAGCCAGCGAAATATCCATCGCCGCTACGAAAAACCCGCCATTCGGGCCTTTCGCCGATTGCAGCAAGCCTTTCCGAGTCAAATCCTGAAGAATTTTGGCCAGAAAGGGCTCGGGAGCATCAATTGCCTGAGCAATCTGCCGAAAACCAACTTTATGCCCAGCGTCCGATTGCTGAGCAATGTAAAGTAGAGCCCGGATGGCGTATTCGCAGGTTTTCGAAAACATCGGCGTGTTAAACTTGGGACAAACGTACGCGGTTTTAAATAAAAGACAAAAATATCTTTTATTTATTTTTATCCGATTTTTTCAGTAACCAACGCCTATCGGGCTTTCCAATCCGCTCGGACGTGTGTTATGATTTTGTAAAAGTTTAGAGAAAACGGTACTTGCCGTTCCGAATGAACCTAGATTCACGCCGTCAAACAGGAGCTGGCGAAAACGCATTCGCACTTCCTAGCCAAGGGGAGGCTTGAGCGAACTGCTTGTACCATTCAAGATTGTTAAACGTTTTACTGGATCATCAAGTCTATTTTTTACGTACCATGAGCTTTACACGTTATTTTGCGTATGCGATGCTTTTGTTGGCCAGCGTTCGGACCAGTTACGCTCAGCCGGGGGCTCACAAGGCCGTATTCGTAATTGTCGATGGCATTTCTTACGAACAACTCAAAAAAATTCCGACGCCTCATCTGGATGCCATTGCCAAAGTCGGTGGTATGAGCAAAGCGTACGTAGGGGGGCAGAAACAGTCGTATTCACAAACCCCGACCATCTCGGCCGTGGGCTATAACAGTTTGTTGACAAGTACCTGGGTTAACAAGCACAACGTCTGGGATAACAGCATCCGGGAACCGAATTACAATTACTGGACGATCTTCCGCTTCTTTAAGGAAACCTATCCCCAGAAGAAAACCGCCATTTTTTCCACCTGGCTCGATAATCGTACCAAACTGATTGGTACGGGTTTAGAGCAGACCAATCACCTGGAAATGGATTACTTCTTCGATGGTTTTGAACTGGATACGCTGCATTTCCCGCACGATAACAAATCCGAGTACATTCGCCGCATTGATGAAAAAGTCGTGGATGAGGCGGCGGCCTACATCCGTACCAACGCTCCGGATTTATCGTGGGTCTATCTGGAATACACCGACGACATGGGACATCGATACGGGAATAGTGAGGCTTTTACCAAAGCCGTTACGCTGATGGATGATCAAATGGGACGCTTGTGGAAAGCCATTCAGGAACGGGAGAAACTCGGTGAAAAATGGCAGTTTTTTATCACCACCGATCACGGGAGAAGCGAACCCGTGGGAAAAGATCATGGCCGTCAATCGGATGCTGAACGCAGTACCTGGATCGTAACCAACGCCAGCGATTTGAATGATTACTTCCGCCAGTCGGCGAAGACGCAGGCATACCCCGCCATTGTGGACATCACCCCAACGATGGGTCGGCACCTGAGAATCAATTTTCCAAAAGAACGGGCCTTTGAACTCGACGGTGTATCGCTGACGGGTAAACTTTCGATCAATCACCCCACCATTACTAAAGAAAACAAGCAGATCAAGCTTACCTGGCAGGCAGTTGATAAAACGGGCGAGGTAAAGATCTGGCTGGCCCTAACCAATGACTTTGAAAAGGGCGGCCATGACCGCTATTTGTTGATGGAGCAAGTCCCGATAACGGCTGAAAAAGCGACACTGGACGTATCTAAACTACCCGAAGGTTTCTATAAAGTTGTACTCGAAGGAACGTATAACACTGTGAATCGTTGGGTAGTGGAACGCTAAAAAAAAGGTCACTAGTAAGCAAAGAGCCGCATCGGTTAGATAGACTAACTGATGCGGCTCTTTGCTATTAATACCAATGAACAGGTGATTTAATTAGAGTCTTTTTTTCTTTTCCTTTCATTGTTTATGAACTCAATAGTTAAACATCTCTCGAAATAGAAACCTCCTAAAAACAAGAAAAATTCTTAATTAAATGAATCGTATTTGGTCTATACAGTTGACGCCTTTTTACGCTTTGAAAATTAATAACTCTTTTTAGAGTTACTTTACAAACGGATTAACCTTATTTTGGAAAATAAATCAACCCGCCTTTCTACATTAATGTAGAAAGAACCTTCACCTCTATGAAATGGCTTTATACGAG
>NZ_JBMDWJ010000073.1:0-6681 GCF_048595215.1 Siphonobacter sp. | reverse complement strand
AGACGCTCCTGTACGATTTCCATGTGCAACATCCCTAGGAAACCGCAACGGAATCCAAAACCCAGAGCTGCCGACGTTTCGGGCTCCCAGATCAAAGCCGCATCGTTGAGTTGCAACTTTTCCATCGCTTCGCGAAGTTCTTCGAACTCACTCGTATCAACGGGATAGATTCCAGCGAATACCATCGGTTTCACGTCTTCGAAACCTTTAATGGCCTCGGCGGCCATTCGGTCCATCCGCGTAACGGTATCCCCTACCTTAACTTCCTTCGCCGTTTTGATACCCGAGATCAAATACCCTACGTCACCGGTTTTGATGACATCGCGGGGTTCTTTTTCCAGACGCAGTACGCCAATTTCATCGGCGTGATATTCACGGCCCGTAGCCATGAATTTAATTTTATCACCTTTACGGATTTCTCCGTTGTAGACGCGGAAAATTACTTCGATACCGCGGTAGGAGTTGAATACAGAGTCAAAAATCAGCCCCTGAAAAGCTCCATCGGGTTCGCCTTTAGGAGCAGGAATCCGATGGACAACGGCAGCCAGAATTTCAGCGATACCGATGCCTTCTTTGGCCGAAGCATGAATAATATCCGAACGCTCACAACCGATCAGATCCACAATCTGGTCGGATACTTCTTCGGGCATGGCACCCGGTAAATCAATTTTATTCAATACCGGGATGATCTCCAGGTCGTGTCCTAAGGCCAGATACAGGTTACTGATGGTCTGGGCTTCGATTCCCTGTGAGGCATCCACGACTAATAATGCTCCTTCGCAGGCCGCAATAGAGCGGCTTACTTCGTAACTAAAATCGACGTGGCCCGGCGTATCAATCAGGTTGAGTACGTACTGCTGTCCTTCAAATTTGTAATCCATCTGAATGGCGTGCGACTTGATCGTAATCCCCCGCTCGCGTTCGAGATCCATATCATCCAGCAGCTGATTTTGCATTTGTCGCTGAGATACGGTTTGGGTTTGTTCGATCAGACGGTCTGCCAGAGTACTCTTGCCGTGATCAATGTGGGCAATGATGCAGAAATTGCGAATGTTATTCACGTGTTATGGTCAGTTGAACAGCTTCGGGCTGTTGGCTTGCTGGCTTTAAGCTACTTTATCGATCCGGAAAATGTATGGGTACCGTTCGTTCCCATTCGTCTTTCCATTTGAATCTCCAAAAATACACTCAATCTACCGAAAAGTCGCAATACTCCCGCCAAAAGCCCCGGAATGTTTTGGAGAAATCGTATTCTCATTAGAAAATCAACGCTCGCCTCCGATATTGCAAATGGATTTTTAGACGACCACATGAAACGAATAGTACTAGTAGGTCTTTTGCTGGCGGGATTCGGTATAGCTTCGGCCCAAACCCCGGGAGATTTTCAAAAAGACAGTCTGCGGCGAGCTTACGACCGCGAAACCATTTTTGTCTTCGGTAATGGTACCCGCTTTGCCAAGGGCGGACGGGCGTATGCCTCGGGTATTCGGCAGAAGAATCTGGAGCGGGAGTTCGAGTTCTCAACCGCGGGACTTTCCGAATATAAAGCGTATCGCAAACTCCGTACCATTTCTTCGATTCTGACGGTAGCCTCGCTAGGCACCACAATCGTGGGCCTTACCAGTGTCAACAACCGGGGTAGTAATGCCTATTGGGCCTGGTGGGGAGCCGGTATTGCCATTGGGCTGGGCAACGGGGTCGTCAGCGGTCAGGCGAATAATCGGTTACAACAGGCGGTCTGGATTCGAAACCGGGATGCCTTGACGAGGTGATACTGTTTGACTGTTTGAATGTTTGAATTGTAATTATTTTTTCTAGATCATTTATAAGGTTTCGGGTGAATTTAAACATTCCCTGGATTGCATCCCGGGCTAATCGGATTGAACCCCGATGGGGTTCTTTGGTCAACGGAGAATAGTACCCGACTTGTTAAGTGCATCAAACCTTGAGCTTTTCAAACATCAAACTTTATTAAACACCCATCCCTTCTCAAATCCTAATACGCTTCCTTTTCTTCCCAATACACACTTAATCTTTATCCAATGAAGCACCAATTCAGAAAAATTTCACTGGCCCTGCTGCTGGGAATGGCTTTGACGACGGCCTTGATGGAGTCTGTTTCTGCTCAAGGGGCAACGACTACTCGAACCGATTCACTGTACGTTCGTCAGCATTATACTAAACTGGAACGGATGATTCCGATGCGGGACGGCGTGAAACTTTTCACGTCCATTTACATTCCCAAAGACGAATCAAAAAAGTACCCCATCATGCTCGATCGTACGCCCTATAGTGTGGCTCCCTACGGCGAGGAAAAGTACAAAACGAGTATTGGCCCTTCCATGCTTTTCGCCCGGGAAGGTTACATCATTGTCTACCAGGACGTTCGGGGTAAATACATGTCGGAAGGAGACTTTGTAGCCGTGAAACCCTTCAATCCCAACAAAACCAAGAAAACGGATGTAGACGAAAGCTCGGATACCTACGATACCATCGACTGGCTCTTGAAAAACCTGCCGACAAACAATGGCAAGGTAGGCACCTGGGGTATATCGGCTCCCGGTTTTTACACGACCATGACCGCCATCGACGCTCACCCCGCCCTGAAAGCGGCCTCGCCCCAGGCTCCGGTAACGGACTGGTTTATGGGTGACGACCGGCACCACAACGGAGCCTTTTTCCTGATGGGTACCTTTTCGTTTTTATCCTCGTACGGAGCCCCCCGTCCCCAACCAACGACCCAGACGACTCCGCAATTCAGTGCCTTTGGAACGCCGGATTCCTACGAGTTCTATAAGAAGCTAGGTCCGATCAAAAATATTAACGAGAAGATCTTCAAGGGTACCAACGTCATCTGGAATGAGATGATGGAAAACGAGACCTACAACGCATTCTGGGAGGCTCGTACACCGGTACCTCACCTGAAAAATGTGAAGCCCGCGATCCTGACCGTCGGTGGCTGGTTCGATCAGGAAGATTTGTACGGACCCCTGAAAACTTTTGCGGGGATTGAAAAGAACAGTCCGAAGACCGAGAATTTTCTCGTCATGGGCCCCTGGATTCACGGCGGCTGGTCACGCGTCAAGGGCGATGTCTTGGGTAATATTCGTTTTGATTCGGATACGGGCCCTTTCTACCGGGAGACCATTGAGCTAGCTTTTTTCAATCATCATCTGAAAGATCAACCCGATCCGAAACTGCCGAAAGCGTACATTTTTGAAACAGGCTCGAACCAATGGAAAAAGTACGACGCCTGGCCACCGAAGCAGTCGGAAGAAAAGAATCTGTACTTCCACCCTAATGGCAAACTGTCCTTCAATGCTCCCACGGCCAATTCGTTTATGGAGTACCTCAGTGATCCCGACAAACCTGTACCCTTTACGAGCGAAATCCGGAACATTCGTGGAGCTGACTTCATGTACGAAGATCAACGATTTGCCGCCAGACGTCCTGACGTACTCGTCTACGAATCGGAGGTATTAACGGAAGACGTTACTATTTCCGGAAATGTGATGGCCGATCTGTTTGTATCAACGACGGGTACAGATGCCGATTTTGTGGTAAAACTCATCGATGTATATCCCGGAGACGCCCCTAATAACAGTCCGATTGCGGGTACGAAAATGGGCGGTTTTCAGTTAATGGTACGCGGCGAAGTAATGCGTTCGAAATTCCGTAAAAGCTTCTCAAAACCCGAAGCCCTCGTACCGAATCAGGTAGCAGAAGTAAAATTTGACATGCAGGACGCGGCTCACTGCTTCAAGAAAGGTCACAAGATCATGGTACAGGTGCAAAGCTCCTGGTTCCCGCTGGTAGACCGTAACCCGCAGAAGTTCGTAAACATTTATAAAGCCAACGAATCCGATTTCCAGAAAGCTACGCATCGCGTGTATGCGTCGCCGAAGCAAGCTTCGCATGTGAAGGTGCGGGTGGTGAAGTAAGGAAGGTATAGCGGACATTAGGAAAGGACGGAGAAATCTCCGTCCTTTTTTATATAAAAAGTTTGATAACCTTGCTCGCCCAGAGTTTCATTGGGGCAGAATAGTACCTGATCGTTTTTAAAGTATTACCTACATTCCTATGCAAATTGTTTTAACGGGTAGCTCTGGCCGGGTTGGACGAGCCATTTATCAGGCACTTGCGGCCAAACACCAAGTGATAGGTATTGATCGGTCGCCTTTCTCTACGACAAAGATTGTAGCCGATTTTGTTGACACTGAGTTGCTGGCTCGAGCAATGCGGGGGGCTGACGCTGTCATTCATACGGCTGCTCTTCACGCCCCTCACGTAGGAATAGTTCCTGATATTGAATTTCATCGTGTTAATGTGGAAGGCACTCGTCTAGTGCTTGAAGCTGCCCGGACCGCTGGCCTGCACCGACTTGTATTCACTAGTACAACTGCTCTATTTGGTCAAACAATTGATAGGGGCGTTGCTGCCTGGGTTACGGATGAGACCATCCCTAAACCCCGTAGTATTTATCACCAAACAAAATTAGCCGCCGAATCTTTGCTCCAGGAAGCAGCTGATGAATCTTTAGCTATCCGCGTGATTCGTATGTCTCGCAGCTTTCCAGACCAAGCTGACGTGATGGCTATGCATCGCTTATCTAGAGGGGTAGATATTCGTGATGTCGCCGACGCACACGTAGCTGCACTCACCAACGACGGGCCTTTCTATCAAAGCTATATTATCTCTGGGAAAACCCCATTCCTACCCGAAGATTGTTCGCTATTAGCTATTAATTTAGAAGAAGTGATTCGGAAACGTGCTCCGGAATTACTGACAGCCTTTCAAAAGCGGGGCTGGGACCTACCTTCGTCCATCGATCGGGTATACGACTCAAGCTCAGCACGATTAGACTTAGGGTGGACGCCTCAATATGGCTTCGAAGAAGTATTATCGCAATTGGATCGTCGAAGTCTGGAAGTGCTTCCGGTTCATATTCGTCATAATCATCTGGAAGAATAGTATCGATCCACTGCTCGCCCCGATTTAAAATCGGGGCATTTTTGGTCAAGCGTCTCAGACGCGAAACCATTCCACCCCGATCATTCTATGACGGTTTCAAATCGGGGTGAGTCGAGCGGAGACAATTTTTATTGCTAATTAGTTGAACAGGTCTGTTCCTAAATACATGAGGAACAGCCCTATTTATTTCTACATAAAGAGCACCCAATGAAAGGAATGCTTTCGTCATGCCTTATTTTGTGCCAGTGTAATTAACCACTGTTGATCCCTAACTTAATATGTCCCGGAAACTTTATCTAGTAGCATCCTTTTTGTTCCTTACTCTACTTCAGCACTTTGCTTTTGCTCAGTCAGCAAGTATTACCTGGACGCCCACGACCCGCCTTACGTATCAGGATTTTCAAATCAGTCCAGTAGGAAATTCCATTCACCTTTCGCTTAATTATGAATATGAATTGATCCCACAACCTTTTAGTAAATACATCCCTATAGTCAAAGCCACTGCCACGCTTGACCCTAACCTTTCTACCCTTTCAGAGGCTAATGAGATCAATTTACGATATGCTCAGATTTATTTCAACATCTATGGATATGGCACGAGACTGATCCAAGTAAAAACGGTAGAAATGGGCACTTTACAAGGAAATACAGAGTCCATAAGATCAGTAATGAATCGTCATTACGGACAAATCAGTCAACGCGTAAAACAATTGACGCACGCTTTTGATACGGATCTAAAAATGAAGCCCGTTCCTGAAGTACTGGATCAATGGGAACATGACGTACAGCGTTTGATTGAAGAAACTCCAGAAGTTGAAATAAAAAATCAATTGAGTAAGTGGCAATTGGGAATGTACGCAGGCGTAAGTCGGAACGTTATGCAGGGAAAAACCAAATTATACTTTACGGATGCCACGAGTTTTAATTTTGGTTTTTCTTTCGATGTAAAGAAATCACGATTTAGCTGGGATATGAATTTAGGTTTTAACCGAACTGTAGATTATTTCGAACGCAGGGGCGTGTGGGAGCCCGGAACAAAAGCGAACCTGGCAACCTTCGAGTTTACGTACGGGCGAAAACTTCAGCGGCAAGACTGGCTTTGGGTTCCTTACGCAGGACTTGGAGTCAATGAATTCACTCCCAGAGGAAACGATGATAACGATCGTCGTAATTTGACGGGTTATGTGCCCGTAGTTGGTCTGGAAATCACTCGTTACCTCAAGTATACTATTCACCCCGGCCAGCGGTCCGGTGTCTTTTGCAAAACCCGTTTATCAGCCAGCCCTACCACGTTCTTTACAAACTTTACCGGAACACACCTTAACTTACGATTAGCCATTGGCTTCGACGCTGCTAGAGTAAAAAAAGAGATGGCTTACGTGAAGAAAAATGTGGTCATTTAACACCTGTTCATCCCGATTTGTAATTGTTATTGAATGCCCTGCTAGCCCCGATTTGTAATCGGGGCATTTTTAGTCAAGCGTCTCAGACGCGAAGCCATTCTACCCCGATCATTCTATGACGGTTTCAAATCGGGGTGACAGTATAGGATTACTCTTCGCTTTTTCTATAAGCCCATGAAAGATCAAGATACGCCCCGACTTTCCCGATTAATCGCCTTACTTACGCAATTACAATCCAAACGCCTACTCACCTCTACGGAACTTGCGGCCCGGTTCAAGGTCAGCGTCAGAACGATCTATCGGGATA
>NZ_JBMDWJ010000072.1:0-5990 GCF_048595215.1 Siphonobacter sp. | reverse complement strand
ATCAATCATGTAATCTTTTACTTCGGTTAGTGAAGTAAAGTGCACCAGATTGATGCGAAAATCCAGATGGTACCGCTGAGCGATGGCGTATCGGTTATGGCCGTCGATAAGAATGAAAACCGGCGTCGGCTGGTCACTGATTCCCGCTGTCGCGGCCGTGGTTTCCCAGATGGTCAGCGGATCCTTGATTCCGTGTTTAGTGATATTCTGTTCCAGCTGCTGGGATTCGTCCGCGGTGAGGGGCGGAATAAGATCTTTTAATTCCGGCAGAACGGTAATCTGACTTTTGATATGTTCTTCGGAAGACAGGAGTGAAGGTTTCAGATCAGTCGTCTTTTCCTTCATTAAGTTCATGAAGTCTTTTTTCGCCATATCAGTGTTCAATTAGTTCGGTAGCCAGCTGGTTGTACTGCTGCCACGAAACCGATTTTGGAGAATAACTATACAAGTCTTCTTTGGCTACCTGCGATTGCTTGATAACCGTAGAGACCTCGATGATGGAATTGTAGATCGGGAAGTTTTTATAATTCTCTCGAATATGAGCCATCATACTTTTATGAACGCTCTGGTTTTTGTGAACCATCGTGAAGACAATACCCTTTACGGAAAGCGTTGGATTGATATAGGTACGGATTTCAGCGATCCGGTTGAAAAGACTTTCTACCCCGTGGTACGCACTAGCTTCGGGTTGAATGGGCACAATGCAGGAATTGGAAGCCACCAGTGAACAGGTCGTACAAATGCCCAGGCTCGGTGGACAGTCAATGAGAATATAGTCAAACTTATCGCGGGCTTCTTCCAGCTTGAGAGCCAAACGACGGTCGGCACCAATAGCGTTGGCCAGTTCGGATTCCTTGTAAGCCATGCGAATATCCGAAGGCGTCAGGTACAGCGTCTCGGTAATTTGCAGCATGGGCAGGGGCGAGTTGTGCAGGAGGGCATCAATGATCTGCTCTTTCGGCTCGTGAATTCCAAAACACTGTGAAAGATTACCCTGAGAATCCATATCAATCAGCAGTACGCGGTTTCCGAGCAGACTCAGGGCCTTACCCAGATTAATGACCGTCGTGGTTTTGCCAACGCCCCCTTTGTGATTGACAATGGAAATAATTTGAGCTTTATCGAACAGGGATTCCGAATAGCCGTACTTACGCAGGGCTTCATCTAGAGCGTGCAGGTGTTTGACCGGAATGTCTTTCTGCTCGGAAAGAGCTTTGTGAAGTGTTTTGGAAGGAATACCGGCTTCTTTTTCGATTTGAGAAAGGTTAAGAGCAGGTTTCGAACGTAGAAATCGAATCGCTTTTTCAGGCGTAAGCATAAGCTCAGGGATAAAATTTTCTCTTTGTCAAAAATAGAAAGAACTTTTTTTATCCCAAAACAAAATGATTTTTCTTCATAAGGGCACAAAAAATCCCTCTTCAGGGGTCAAGCTGAACGAGGGATTTCCTTAAGCTGTAAAGATTATGGCGTTTGTAAAGCCTTTTTCAGAGCTATTTCATCGGTTAAATCCAGCCTTAGGGGCGTCATGGATACAAAGCCATTTTCGACGGCCCAGCGGTCCGTGCCTTCATCCGCGGGCTCCAGGGGAGTAACCGTAAACCAGTAATGTCGCCGACCCAGGGGGTCCTGACCCGGAACGATGTAACCATCGTACTGGCGTACGGATTGCCGGGTCCAGCGGAGATCAGTCGGTTCGGGAGGGAAGTTTACGTTGGTTAAATTAACTTCTTTATCCGCCAGTAATAATTCCAGGGTTTGTCGTACAAAGGGTTTTAGGGCTTCAAAATCAGGTTCCGTATTTCCCACGGGTGTACTGAGGGCAATGCCTTTAATACCTAATAACACGGCTTGTTTGGCCGCTGCCAGCGTACCCGAGTGCCACATGCCGTTACCTAAATTAGGACCCATGTTAATCCCGGATAGTACCACATCTACGTCCGTAAATAGGTGCGTACCCAGAGCTACGCAGTCGGCGGGCGTACCATTGACCCGGTGGGCCTGTATGTGATCCCCAAACGTAATGGGCGATTTTTTAAAACTCAAAGGGCGGGAGTGTGTAACGGCATGGCCCATGGAAGATTGCTCGACATCCGGAGCAACCACGTATACTTCTCCAAATTCAGTAGCTACTTTCGCTAAGGCGGCAATGCCGGGGCTATAAATACCGTCGTCGTTGGTTACTAAGATTCGCATAATACATTCGATTGGTTGCGTATAGGGGAGTAACCGGTAGAAAACCGTTCAGAGGGAGATTGAGTAAGTTTGGGGTATCCGTTAGACAAAATTTCAGAAAGAATTTCGATCAGACAGGTTGATAAATTTGACTCATACATCATCGGTTTGCCTTCGGGTATACTTTTAGTAGAAAATGACGCATGAAAAAGAAAGTACAACTCGTGCATAACCCGACCGCTGGGGACGAAGAACACGAAGCTCAGGACCTAATTGCTTTACTACAGAAAGAAGGCTACGCCTGCGAGTATACTTCAGCGAATGAGGACAACTGGCCTTTACCCGACGCCGATACGAGACTCATTGCCGTGGTAGGAGGTGACGGAACCATTCGTCAGGTAGCCAAAGCACTCGTACAGGGAGCATGGGCAGACAGCCATTTGCCCCTGGCCGTAATTCCTTGCGGAACGGCTAATAATATTGCCAAGTCATTGGGAATTTCGGCTCCAACCCGGCAGATCGTGCAATCCTGGAGTCAGTGCCAGCCGCAGCCTTTCGACATTGGTAGGGTAGAGGGCTTGTCTGAAGAAGCGTTTTTTATGGAAGCCTTCGGATTTGGGTTGTTTCCTGATTTGATGGATACCATGAAAAAGCTCGACAAACCTGAGAATCCTTCCGATGAACTGACCTTTGCCCTAGAGGTACTTCATGAATTGATTGAAAAAGCGAAGCCCTGTCCGGCTCGGCTAACCATCGATGACAAGGTTTACGAAGGCAATTATCTTCTGCTTGAAGTAATGAATATTCGTTCCATCGGTCCTAATTTGGCATTGGCTCCGGAAGCAGACTGGGGGGACGGAGCTTTTGAAGTGGTACTGGTTTCAGAGGAAGACCGAAATGTTCTGGCCCAGCATGTGCTCAACCAAAGTCACGGCATTCACGACGTTTTTCCCTTACCCAGTATCATGGCCCGAGACATTCGTATTGAATGGGCACAGACGAACGCCCATTGTGATGACGAACGCATCGATGCACCCGGACCCGTGCAGATACAAATCCAGCCGGGCCGCTTACAGGTATTACGTTAACGGCTCGGCTGTTCGAATCAAGATAATCAGTATACAGGAGCCTGTTTGGGCTCTTTTTTCTGAAAACTGTAGATCAGATAGATCAGGGCGGGCAGGATCAATACACTGCCCAGCAGTAAAGCCAGGCCCAGGGCCTGAATGGTTTTATCCTGCCCCCGGTGTTCGAGTAGGGAAAGATACCCGCCGCCTTTGAGTAGTACCAGGTTGGGAAAATGTCGGTAAGTGGCCACAAACAGAATCATCATGACCTGAAAGCCTGCCAGGAGACGGAGTACCGTTCCTTTTCCCTGCAGGAGCAAATACCAGAGCAATACCAATGAAGCCGAGGCTGCCAGTATACCCAAAAGGCCCAGTGGATGACCGAACACCCAATCCATGAGCGGAATGCCCTCCCAGTACGCCGCCAGGAAAACGAGCCCGCCACAACCGACCGCCAGAATATTCATTCCCTTTACCTTATTGACAAATCGCTGCCGCTCACTGGGCGTATCGGTTTCGCCCACCAGATAAACGGCTGCCAGAAAGCCGCAAATGGCGACGGTAAATAAGCCTACGGCGACCGGAAAGGGGTGTAACCAGGAAAAGATATACGCATCGAGAAAGGTGCGGGCCTGCGGATCAATGTGACGGGATACGGTACTTCCCGCAATGATGCCGAGAAACAGCGGAGTAATGACGCTAGAAATGCCAAAAATCCGGTTGTAGAGGTGTTGCATGTCATCCACTACTGCGTCGTAATGCCGGAACGAAAAAGCAGTACCCCGGGCAATAATGCCTAACAGCATAATGGTCAGCGGGATATGCAAATGCACGGACATAGTCGCGTAGATGGCCGGAAACCCTACAAACAGAATCACAATGGCAATGATGAGCCACATGTGATTGGCCTCCCAAATCGGACCGATGGCTCGGTAAAGCGTTTTGCGGGTCTGGGTTTTATTGGCCCGTGACGTGAAGACTTCAATGATACCCGCTCCAAAATCGGCTCCGCCCAGCAGTAGATAGAGCAGGAGAGAAGCCCAGAGAAAAATGATGACAACGGTAAGCATAGGCCTGAGAATTATTAATGATATTCCTTAACTCCCTGGGGACGATCGTAGAGCTGATCGACCATTTTAATTTGCCGATATAGCATAAAGACCACCACTCCGGCCAGGGACAGGTAGACCGCCGTAAATAGATAGAACGAATAGGCAATACCCGGCATGGGCGTTACGGCGTCGGCCGTACGCATAATGCCATAAATAATCCAGGGTTGGCGACCGACTTCTGTAACGGTCCAGCCCGCCTCTACGGCAATAAAACCGAGCGGAATAGCTACTACAAATAATTTCAGCAGCCAGGAACGGTCTGTTTTCTTCTTCCACAGGGCCCAGAGGTACAGCAACGAAAGCAGCAGCATGGCCATACCCAATCCCACCATAATTTGAAAAGCGTAATGCGTAACCGCTACGGGTGGATGAAAGGATTTGGGAATCTGATCGAGGCCTTTTACTTCGGCGTCGAAATCGCCGTGGGCCAGAAAACTCAATCCGCCCGGAATTTTAATAGCGTAATTGACTCGTTCTGCATCGGCGTCCGGAATGCCGCCAATGACCAGTGAAGCTCCTTTCTCCGTGCGAAAATGGGCTTCCATCGCGGCGAGCTTAGCGGGTTGCCGCTGGGCTACATCCTTGGCCGAATGGTCGCCACTCAGGGGCTGCAGGATCGCTGCCAGGCAGGCAAACAAAGCCGCAATTTTGAAGGCCTTTCGGTGAAAATCAACATTTTTATTTTTCAGAATCATCAGGGCATGAACGCCCGCTACGGCAAACCCCGTAGCGGCAAAGGCGGCCAGAGACATGTGCAGGGCCTGCGAAAACCAGGCTTTGTTGAACATGGCCTGGATGGGATCAACGTTGAGATATTGACCGTTAACAAAGTCAAATCCTGCTGGGCTGTTCATCCAGGCATTGGCCGCTACAACCAGAATACCCGAAGTTAAACCACTGATGCCTACTACAACGCCCGTTACCCAGTGAAACCAGGGATTAAACCGCCCCCAGCCGTACAGGTAAAAGCCTAGGGCAATAGCCTCGATAAAGAAAGCAGTACCTTCCAGTGAAAAGGGCATCCCGAAGATGGGCCCGGCGTGTTTCATGAAGGTAGGCCAGAGTAGGCCCAGTTCGAAAGAGAGAACCGTACCCGATACGGCTCCAACCGCAAAAAAAATGGCCACGCCCTTGCTCCAGGCTTTCGTTACATTCTGGTAGACTATGGCATTCGTCTTCAACCATAGGTAATGAGAAACGGCCATAAAAAAGGGCATGACCATGCCAATACAGGAGAAGACGATGTGGAATCCCAGGGAAAGGGCCATCTGAGAGCGGGCAGCTAGAAAATCATCCATGAGTTGTCAGTGTTGATGCGTAAACCCTCGCTGCAAAGCTCATAGGTATTGCCCGGACCATCGGCACTGAGTATCGTAGCCTGTGCAAAACCTACCGCTGGCAGCAATAAGAATATTAAATTACGCCACATTACTTCCTGTATTTTTTAAATGCATTTACTGATTGTTCCGTAGCCTGCTGAATAGCATTGTAATCAAAATTACCGTCGGCATTTTTGACAAATAGCTGTGAGCCTAAGCCCACACAATGCGCACCTGCCGAAAACCATTTTTTCAGGTTTTCATCGGTAGGCTGTACACCCCCGGTAGGCATAATATTTGTCCACGGGCATGGCCCTATT
>NZ_JBMDWJ010000071.1:0-2854 GCF_048595215.1 Siphonobacter sp. | reverse complement strand
GTGACGGATCGGGTCGTTTGTTCGTAACTGAACAAGTCGGACGTATACGCATCATCGATCAAAATAAACTCGTCGCCCAGCCTTTTCTGGATTTGACCAAGGTCGTTGTCAAAAACAACGGTTATGATGAACGCGGCCTGCTGGGGCTGGCTTTTCACCCACAGTACGCCAAGAATGGCAAGTTTTACGTGTACTACAGTGCCCGATCACAGGGCGGAGGCAATCACAAAAGTGTGATTCAGGAGTTTACGGTTTCAGGTAATAAAAATGTGGCCGATCCGCAAAGTGGGAAGCTGGTCCTGGAATTCAGCGAGCCGGAATCGAACCATAACGGTGGAGATTTAAAATTTGGTCCGGACGGATTCCTGTACATCGCCGTGGGTGACGGCGGCGGAGCGAATGACCGCCACGGCGAGCACGGCAACGGCCAGAACCTGAATACGCTGCTGGGCAAGATTCTGCGGATTGATGTCAATACAGCTCCCTATGCCATTCCTGCTGACAATCCGTTCAAGGCTCAGGCGGGGGCACGACCCGAGATTTACGCGTATGGTCTGCGGAATCCCTGGCGGATTAGTTTCGACAAGAGCAGTGGTAAGCTTTTCGCCGGTGACGTCGGACAAAATCAGTACGAGGAAGTAGATATCATTACGAAAGGCGGCAACTACGGCTGGCGGGCACGTGAGGCGTATCATCCCTTCAACGAGAAAGACCCCGATCCCAAAAATTACATCGACCCGATTACGGAGTATCCGCACAGCGAAGGCATCAGCATTACGGGGGGCTTTGTGTACCGGGGTAAGGCTATTTCGGCTTTGCAGGGCAAATACATCTTCGCCGACTGGTCGGGTCCAATCTGGTATCTGACGGAATCGAAGGGCAAAACCTGGCCCCGGGGCGTGGTACAACCGCGTAGCCGTCCGGCGAACTGGCAGGTATATAGTTTCGGTGAGGATGAGCAGGGTGAACTCTACGTTCTGGGGGTAAATACCGAGAACAACCGGGGCTTTTTATACAAATTCCAACCTTAAATCAAGAAAATATTGGTACAGGGCTTGACAAGGGCCTTTTTTAAACCCTATCTTTGTGCCACCAAACGCCTCCTTAGCTCAGTTGGTAGAGCGACGCATTCGTAATGCGTAGGTCGCAAGTTCAAGTCTTGTAGGGGGCTCAGAGAGTTCAAATAAGCTCAATTATCATTCTTTTAGGTACCTGTTCGCGACCCGAACAGGTTTTTTTTATGCCTTGCCCTCAAATACTTAGGTTTTTTCTCCCCTTTTTACTCAATCGGGTTACACCCCCGGGTGGCATAAACTACTTAGTTAAATACTGCCACCCGGCACGGTTTCTTGCGAATTAATAAGTACAGGATGGTTCGGAAGGGTTCGCAAGACCATGAAACGCAGACGAATCAGCATGATGACTGTCAGCCTTTGGAGGCATTTTTCCAACTCCACAAAAACCAAGTGTACCATTTATGCGAGAATCAAATACGAAGGCCAAAGGGCTGAACTCGGTTCAACTGGGATCAATATCCAAACTAGTGATTGGGACCATGAGGCAAAACGGGTACTTCCTACCCACCCGCAGCACCTTTCTATCAATCAGGACTTGCAGGAGCTTCTTAGCCGGATTGATATTGCTTACCAGGCCTTACGCAAATCAAATCGGCCGGTTAAGGCAGATACCATACTTCAGACTTACCGAGCCTTGTTTGAACCGCAAGTTGATCCTGCTCCTAAGATTGAGGTCTTAACGATCAAGGAAGTATTTCAACGTTGGATCAATCACCGGGAAGAAATTCTGGAGAACCAGCAGATAAAATACCCCACCTTCAAAAAGAACCGGGAGTCAAAAACGAAATTCTTGGAATATCTTACTGAGAAGGAAAAAGAAGCTGTAAAGGCCATTGATTTCAATCTACGAGCCGCCCAGCGATACCGTACCTGGTTGGAAAAGCAAGGATACGGATACCCACACATAAATAAGCTTATGAAAACCTTGCGTCAGGCCGTTCGTTGGGCCTATGAGGAAGAACTTACCGAGGTTAATTCCCTCGAAGGCTTACGGCTGAAGCGGGAAAAACTCAAACCCCCGGTTTTTCTTTTTACTGATCAGGTAGAAAACCTGAAAACCGTACCCTTCCAGTCAGAAGTACTGCAAAAGGTCGCTGACCTGTTCCTGATCTATTGCCGTACAGGCTTTCATTATTCAGACCTAAAGCTTGTCATCAAAGATTCTCATACAAAGGTTGGCAAAGGTTTTGCCGGTCTGGACTGGATCAGTCATGACCGGATGAAAACCGGCGTTACGGCCAAAGTACCTGTATTCGATGAAGTAAAACCTATCGTCGAAAAGTACGGTGGCTGGAATAAGCTCCCGTTACTTTCCAATCAGAAAATGAATGAATATTTGAAGATCATAGCAGCAGATCGAGGCCTTCCACCGAATATTTCGGTAAAGGTTGGCCGGAATACTTTAGCTGACTGGCTGCTGAACGAAAAGGGCTGGAGTAAGGAAGCCGTAAAAGTAATTATGGGTATTCGTACTGACTCAATTCTTGCCCGGTACGTACGAGCGGATGAACGGCGGGTTGTTCTGGAAATGAATAAGTTATCTCAATAAACACTAAAACTTTAAACTGATCCGACCGGACCGCCTGAGCCGGTCGAGATTGTAGACCGACTCAGGCGGTGATTTCGAAAAGAAACTTTAATAATGATAAGAGCCGTCCCTAAAGAGACGGCCCTTATTTTATATTTAATTTGCAATATCGGCCAGTTTCATACATCTACCAAGTTAGGATATGTTTCTCCGAGACTTTTCGCGATTTCACGTTCTTTCGTCAATACAT
>NZ_JBMDWJ010000070.1:0-3528 GCF_048595215.1 Siphonobacter sp. | reverse complement strand
GTCGTTTGGCATTTTCTTTCGTTAGCGAATATAGTTGTACACCTTTGGTTCCCGGCCCATCGATAGCTAATTCAGCCACGTCCGCATCTTCACAATAGACGCCTCCTAGTAGGTTGAGCAAAGGACTGGTAGCACACCAGACCGTCGTTGCGGCACCCTGAGGAATCGTTTTTAAGGAAGCCCGTACTTCGGGTAATAGATTACCTTCCGCATCACAGAAGCCCATTTGCTGAAATAGCTCCCGGGGTGCTTCCCGGCCCAGCTCCGTACCATGAATGGAACCCGGATGCAGCGAGTAAGCTCTGCCCTGAAATTCCTTCCCCCGCTCATCCAGCTCCAAAGCGAACAAATTACTGGCTGTCTTGGATTGACCATACGCCTGTAAAGTTTCGTAAGCCCGATTCGTAAAATTAGGATCGTCGAAATTAAACGGAGCAAACTGATGCCCCTGCGATGAAACATTAATCACCCGAGCCCCAACGGCCTTTTTTAGAGCGGGCCAAAGCTGGGCAACCAGTTGAAACTGCCCCAGGTAATTGGTAACGAGTTGAGATTCCAGACCCCGGCTGTCTTTACGCAAAGGTACCCACATAATGCCCGCATTGTTAATGAGTAGGTGAAGGGGACGATTCGAAGCCAGAAATGTTTCGGCAAAGGCATCAATGGAGCCCATATCGATTAAATCCAGTGCTTCAAGTTCTACATTCGGCATACCCTGAAGGTTTTTCTTGGCTTTGTCAATATCCCGGGCCCCTACAATGACCTTTGCCCCAGCAGCGGCCAGTACCCGGGTGGTTTCCAGGCCGATTCCCGTATTCCCACCCGTAACGATGGCAATTTTTCCGGTGAGGTCAATTCCCTGCATGACTTCACTGGCGGTAGATTGGGCGTTGAACCCGGAACCCAGTGGTTTTTGGCATTGGCCTTCGTAATTGGTACATGATGTGACAGCTTTCATACTTGTTTCGTTTGATTGAAACAAAGGTATAAGTTGCTTTACGCCTCAACTTTGTTTAAAAGGCCGATTTCACTTTGTTTAAAAGGCCAAAGCAGCTTACGGTCTATCCATCTCTTATTAATTATGATCAGGTAGTTAGTCTTCTACCACCGCCCTGTATTTCTACCAATGATCCTTAATCGTTTCCACGAATAAACGCATGAAACGAAAAGTCCGGCTGCCGCATTTGCTGTTCATTCCAGGCCGACTCCTCCTGTGCTTTCATTGCGTACACCCGCATTTCCTGTTCATACGCCGCAATCGCCGCTGGTACGGTTTTGTAATTCCCGCTGGTTAAGTTTTCGGCCAGTAACAGAGCATCCATCAAACCCGTATTGACCCCCTGACCCGCAAAGGGCGGCATGAGATGGGCGGCATCGCCGATGAGCGTGATGGGTAAGGGACGATTCGTTTTCCAGACTTTATCGAGCGGTACCTTCCGCGTCGGTAATGCCCAGCAAACCGAGGTAGCCCGAAATAACTGCTGATAGGGTTCTGCCCAACCTTTGAACTGATCGGCAATCAGTCTCCGCATACTTTCCGTACTGGAAACATCGCCTTCGTTCGGTAGAATGACGTTGTACGTCAACACGCCCCGGTTGTTGGGATTGGCCACCAGGGCCTTCCCCCCATGAGCACTCATCAGGATGGTACCCTGACATAATTCATAAAAATCCGGGCATTCAACGGCGGGGTTGACCACCTCCCCCTGAATCATCAGCGTTCCCGTTTCTTCCACTTCACAATCCATTACCCATTTTCTTACCTGAGACATCCCGCCATTCGCTCCAATGACTACGTCAGCGGTGGCCGATAATCCCTTGTCAAAATGCAGTACCCAACTCCCCTCCGCTACTTCGAGATGGGTACATTTGCGGTCCCACATTACTGTACCGTCAGCTAAACTGTTCAGCAGAATTTCCCGTAGCACATTCCGGTTAATTTCGGGCTGGTCGTACTGGTTTTCGGGCGTAGGTTGTTTTGTGAAGTGTACACGGCCCAGTTCATCCACCAGCGTCCGTCCCATCGGTACGGCTTGGTCCAGGTAACGTTCCAGCAAACCCGCCTGTTGAAAAACTTTCTGACCCGATTCCGCGTGTAAATCCAGCGTACCACCCCAGATTCGGGCGTTGGCATCTGGGTCCCGTTCGTACACCCTTACATCCACGCCTTTTTGCTGGAGTAATCGGGCCATGGTCAGGCCCACCGGACCCGCACCAATGATCGCTACTTTCTTATCCTTGAGTACCATCTTCTTGTTTGATTAATGATGGTACAAAAGTCGGCGACCTTTCAAAGATAAAATAACTACCTTAGATCTAAAAACAGTCGTAAACGATCATCTATGAGCCCAGATTCAACGGTACCTGAAATTCTACCTCTATTGGCTGAACGACTGGGTACGGTCGTTCAGAACCGTACTGTCGTCATTCCGGAGGCCTTTGGTAGCGGTACCTGTTCCGGCTATGTTTTCAATGAGCACATCCGCTTACTGATTCTGAATTATGAACTCCGCGAAGATCTGATCGTTAAAAGCCCGCAGATCATGCCTCCCGGAAAAACGATTCTTTTCAAATTTCAGAACGTCATTCCCGAAACCCAAGGCGTCAATAGACCTTCGGTTTTGATTGCTACTAGCCAGATGCAAACCGACGGAGTAGTTCCCATTCACTCCCATCGATCTACCCTTAACATCGAAATAGACGCCCAGTATTTAAAGAGTTTGCTGGATACTTCGGACCTGCCGCCCCTGCTTCAAAGCCTTCTCGAAAACACGCAGCCTTTGCTTTTTGAAGAAATGATTTTTCCGTCGCTACAGACCCTAGTGGACGCGATTGTCAGCGAACCCGTCGAAGAAACCTTCAAGCTGTTTTTTCTACGAGTCAAGGTAGAAGAACTGATTTGCCACTTACTGATGGCCTTAAAAAAGCGGGATCAGATACCGCTGTATGCCCTGAATCCGCACGACCTAGAAATCATCTATACGATTCGCGATCAGATGCTTGCCCGCCTGGAAACGCCGCCCGTCATTGATGAACTAGCGCGGCAAGCTCACATGAGTTCCTCCAAATTCAAACGTTTATTCCGGCAGATTTTCGGCGACAGCCTTTTTAGTTATTACCAAACCTTCCGAATTAAAGAAGCGGCCCGCTTGCTGAAAGAAGAAAAGCTATCGGTAGCAGAGGTGGGATACCGGCTGGGCTTTACCAACCTGAGTCATTTCTCCAGGGTGTTTCACGAACACATCGGTACGAAACCGAAACAATACAGTCGTTCCTGAAGGTTACCAGAGCAAGAATGCTTTCAGATACGTCTTCTAAAAAAATGAGTTACAGTGGGCTTACACTATAACCTAGTCTATTCCATCTATATATTTCTACCGTTGAGCGTTTAGTAGCTTACGGTGCCCGATCCAGCCCAACAGTCCCATAATAGCCAGGTAGCTGATAAACGCCTGCGGAATTTTGCTCCAGCTATAATCATGATACGACTGGGGCGTAAAGGTGGGAATCGCCTCAGCGTCTTTTACC